>CAZYTI010000122.1:909-8878 GCA_964650065.1 uncultured bacterium | reverse complement strand
TTCCGATTGATTCGTGACCAACGGAACCTCGATCATTTTCTCCCCCGCCCTCAGGGTGACATAGATACGACGTCCCCTCTTGACTCTCGAGAAAGGCGGAGGATTTTGGAAGACCACCGTACTCTCAGGATAGGTGGCATCATACTTTTCCCCCTCCTTTATTATGGAGAATCTTTTGCTTTCAAGTATCTCCTTGGCCTCATTGAAAGTCCTCTCGGTGACATCAGGGAGTTCTTCTTCTGCCCCCAGATGGGTATAAATGGGCATGAATACCCGATCCATGAAAAACACAAAGAAAAGAAGCATAAGTGCCGTCGAGCCCAAACCCAATACAACGGTACGGTGATTTGTTAACCACTGTTTCAAACGCTTCATTCAAACCTCATCTCATTCTTTTCAATCGAACCGCAAAGGAACCATCGATTCCGTGTCTATCCGGCCACGTCTGTATAAATCCCTGTTTGTTAACAATCCGGGGGGGTACGAAGCGACGCGCATCGTCAACGGTAAAATGTGGATGTTGGTCGAGGAAATCCTCCAACACATTTTCGTTTTCTTCAGGTAAAATTGTACACGTACTATAGACAAGAACGCCATCGGGTTTAACCAACCCAGCCCCTGCTTTTAACAAAGCCTTTTGATGTTCAACAATCTTGATGATGTCATCCGGTTGCCTGCGCCATCGCAATTCTCCCCTTCTGCGTATCACGCCCAGACCCGAACAGGGCACATCTACCAGAACTTTATCAACCTGTCTACTCCCCATGTCCCGGCCGTCAGCCACCACTGGATGTATATGTCTCAATCCCAGTCGTTTTTGATTTTCACGCACTTTCTTAATCCGTTGATGATGGTTATCCACAGCCATAATGATCGCCCGATCACCCGTTAATTCGGCCATGTACATCGATTTTCCACCTGGGGCCGCTGCGAGATCGACAATCCGGTCTCCCGGACGAGGATCCATAAGAACAGCGACCAGACCTGCACTCACATCCTGGACAGAAACAAAACCTTCCCGAAATAGATCCGATTGGAGAAGCGTCCCGCCCTTTTCGAGAATAAGAAAATCATCCAATAGTTGAGAGGATTTCGCCTGAACATCCAATCCGAGAAGCGTTTCGTGTAACGTTGCCCGATCCGTTTTCATGCGATTGATACGGATGTTAATGCTGGGCCTCTCGTTATTGGCCCGACAAAGGGACAGGGTCCTTTCTACACCCCATAAATCGATCCATTTCTTGACCAACCATTCCGGATGGGACCACTTTACGGCAATCGCCTTAATCGGATCCGCTTCCATATCAGGAGGAACAAGAAGCTCGGGTCTCCGCAGAATCTCCCTGAGCATGGCATTGACCACACGCCCCCAAACCGTCCCCATTGCTTCTACCGCTATTTCCACAGATTCATTGACCGCAGCATGATCCGGCACTCTGTCCAGGAAAAGTATTTGATAGAGTCCAATTTCCAGGGCAAAGCGAACCTTCTTAGGCACCTTCACCCAGTTCCCATGATATGTTTTTTGCAGGACCCAATCCAGCCATTTTTGCCAGCGTAGGATCCCATAGACCAGGTCACATGCAAGGGCACGATCTTGAGGAGAGAGTTTTTTCCTTCGAAGGTATGAGTCCAAAACCTGGTCTGCAAAAGACCGGGAACGAAATATTTGATCCAGAATCTGGATCACGAGATGTCGAGGGGCTACCATACCCACAGGTTCACTCAACCCAGCTTGTCCTTTCATCCTCCTAAAATCGTGCCTGGTTCCAAATGACGTCCCCTGATAAAATCACTTACCTGCATCCTCCTCTTTCCCTCAATCTGGAGATCCTGGACGCATACAATCCCCTTTGCCGTTTCTACATGGATCTCTTTCGTCGTCACGCTACGAATCATTCCCGGGCTTCCTTCTTTCCCCCGGCTCGCCTCCAGCACAAACGTATTAAAAATTTTGAGACGCTGATGATTCCATGTCGTAAAGGCGCCGGGACGTGGTGAAAGGCCTCTGATCAGGTTCACGATTTGTTCCGCCGATTGAGACCAGTCTATTTCGCAATGTTCTGGCAGAATTTTTGGGGCAGGGGAGGGTGTTCCTTTCTGAGAAATCTGTTCCACCGATCCCCCCTGGATGAGGTCAACCGTTTTGAGTAATAGGTCGGCTCCGACAACGGCGAGCCGGTCATGAAGCTCACCCGCAATTTCATTCTCGCCGATACTCAAATGGTCCTGTAGAATGACATCCCCGGTATCCACTTTTCTTTCGATAAAAAAAGTGGTAACACCGGTTTCTTTCTCACCGTTTATCAAGGCCCATTGAATGGGTGCAGCACCTCTGTATTTTGGCAATATGGATGCATGAAGATTGATGGTTCCTTTCGGAGGCATCTCATAAACTTCTGGTGGAAGTATACGGAATCCCACCACGACAAAGCAATCCCCCTGTCGTGCCATGAGCCATTCGATAAACTCAGGATTTTTTAAACTTTGAGGCTGAAATATGGGTGTACCCATCTTCTCAGCCACCTGTTTCACTGGAGTACTCGCCATTTGACGGCCACGCCCCTTGGGGCGATCGGGTTGAGTGACAACCCCCACCAGACTGTGGGAACTTTCTCCCAGCTTTTTTAAACAAAAAACAGCAAATTCCGGTGTGCCCATGAAAATGATTCGCATGGTTTTATACCGACCTAACCTTTTTTAATCACTTGAGCGACCGAACCCTTGGAAACTTCAACCTTCACGTTATCGGCTATTTTTACGATGAGCAATCCCTCGGTCTCTTTCACACCTGCTATCGTCCCCAAAATCCCACCGGATGTCACAACCTTGTCTCCCTTCTGCAGTTGTTCCAACATGGCCTTATGTGCTTTCTGCTTCTTTGCCTGGGGTCGAATCATTAAAAAATACATGACAAAAATAATGAGCACGAGGGGTAAAAAACCCATCAATGGATTTGCCTGACCCTGTCCAGTACCAGAGCCACCTAAAAATAACATGACATGTGACACATTATCCTCCTTAATTAAACATGATTGTTTTTTCCGATTTGACAGCATATGAATCAAAAAACTGTGATTTCCAATCTTGATATCGGCCCTTGCAAATCGCTCCTCTCGATTCTTTGACCAGGTCCATATAGAATCGTAGATTGTGAATGGTGGCCAATCGCAGGGCCAGTAATTCTTCGGCCTGAAACAAGTGACGCAGATAAGCCCTGGTAAAATTCTGACAGGTCATACATTGACAGGCCGGATCTATGGGTGCGAAATCTCTCTCGAATGCCTGATTTCGAATATTGAGTTTGCCCTTCCAGGTGTACACGGTTCCGTTTCGTCCGTTGCGTGTGGGTATGACACAATCAAACATATCCACACCCAGAGCAATGGCCTCAACGATATCCTCTGGCTTACCCACGCCCATCAGATACCTGGGATGATCTGCCGGCATCAGATCCGTACAAAGATCGGTGATTTCCAGCATCAGATTTCTCGGTTCTCCAACAGCCAATCCGCCAATGGCATATCCATCGAAACCCAATTCCAATAATCGTCCTGCACTTACCCTCCGGATATGCTCATAGGTACTCCCCTGAATGATGCCGAAAAGAAATTGATTTTTTTTCAAGGGGGGATGGGTATTCCCAAATCGCCGCAAACACCGCTCTGCCCAACTAAGGGTTCGATCGTTCGCCTTCATGGCCGTCTCGTATGAACAGGGATAGGGAGAACACTCATCCAAAACCATCATGATATCCGATCCAAGATTTCTCTGAATATCCACAACCGTTTCAGGCGTAAAGACATGGTATGAACCATCAATATGGGACTGAAATCTCACACCATCGTCGGACACTTTATTCAGTTCTGCCAGGCTAAACACCTGGTAGCCCCCACTGTCTGTCAGAATGGGCGCGTCCCATCCCATGAAATGATGGAGTCCCCCTGCATCCAAAACGAGTGCATCGCCCGGACGAAGGAATAGATGATAGGTGTTTCCCAGGATGATCTCAGCACTTAGATCTTTGAGTTCCTGAGGTGTAACCGTCTTTACCGTTCCCTGCGTACCTACCGGCATGAAAACAGGCGTTTTTATCTCTCCATGCGATGTAGATAATATGCCTGCCCGAGCCTTGGTCGAATCATCTTTTTTTTCAAGGGTGAACATCATCCTCTTTAGATCATTCTCGATTCTTTCTTCAGACCATAATTTGTTAAGTTACAACACTTTTTTGAATTTTTCAAGAACCATCGGAATTTTTTCCATATCATCCGATGAGATTTTTTACGGCTTCTCCAACCGTATCCACCCCCACGACCTTAACACCGGGCTCCTCGCGCAATCCCTTGAGATTCACATTGGGCAGAACGATACTTCGGAAACCGAGCCGTCCGGCCTCAGATATCCGCTTTTCAATCTGGGACACACCCCTCACTTCTCCCGCCAGTCCGACTTCTCCAACAACGGCGACCTGTCCATTCACGGGCTTTTCTCGATAATTGGATACCATGGCCACAGTAATGGCCAAATCCACGGCCGTTTCCTTTAAACGCAGCCCGCCGGCGGCATTCACAAACACATCCTGATTGCCGAATTTAAACCCCATCCGTTTTTCCAAGATGGCCAATAGAAGCGAGAGTCGACGGTGATCAATTCCCGTGGTTGTTCTTTGCGGCATTCCATAACTCGTCGGAGTGATGAGTGCCTGTACCTCCACAAGTAAGGGTCGCGTACCCTGCAGGTTCACAGTGACCACCGTTCCTGAGGTCTCTTTCCGCCTCTGAGACAAAAGATACTCTGAGGGATTCATCACCTCTAAAATGCCACGACTGGTCATCTCGAAGATACCCACCTCGTTGGTCGATCCAAATCGATTTTTCACCGATCGAAGCAACCGATAGATGTGCTGTTCATCACCTTCCAACAGGATCAGTCCATCCACCAAATGTTCCAGAACACGGGGGCCCGCGATACTCCCCTCCTTGGTCACATGACCGACAAGGAAAATGGGTACTCCGGTCTCTTTCGCCGCAAGCGTCAAATCGTGTCCGCAAAACCGGACCTGACTCACGTTTCCCGGCAGACTCTCCATTTCCGGATTGAAAATCGTTTGAATGGAATCGATGATCACCAGTCCGGGTCTTGTATCCTTTAACAAGGCCTTGATGTTTTCCACGTTGGTTTCGGAAAGAATTTTGAGATTTTTGGAATGGATCCCCAGTCGATCCGCCCGCAATTTTATCTGACTGAGGGACTCTTCACCCGATACATAAAGAATGTCCTTACCCTGTTCGGCCAATTTGGCTCCTACCTGGAGCAGCAAAGTCGATTTTCCCATCCCTGGTGCACCAGCCACAAGGATTACCGAGCCCGACACGATACCGCCCCCCAAAACACGATCGAACTCACCAATCCCGGTTTTCAACCTTTTTTCATCTACCTGGGGAATTTCGGAAATACGCATCGGACGATTTTTTGGCGACAACGGTGCCGAGAAGGTCTTTCCTCTCGTTTCCACCCGCTCCTCGACAAAGGAATTCCAGCTTCCGCATTCGGAACATTTCCCCAACCACTTGGGGGACTCATACCCGCAGGATTGGCAAACATATTTGGATCTGACCTTTTTCATTCGGTACCAATCATGCTCTACCCGTCACAAACTGTCTTACATCTTCATTTCTACTCACCTCTAACTTGGAAGGCGTTCCCTCAAAAACGATCTGTCCATTGGAGAGCATGGCAACACGGTCTCCGATCTTTAGCACTGTGGCCATATCGTGTGTGACGACTATGGAGGTAATATTGAATCTTCTGTTGGTCTCCAAAATCAATTCATGGATCGTATCGGCCAAAATGGGATCCAAACCCGTGGTCGGTTCATCAAACAGGACGATCTCCGGATCCATAATCAGGGCTCTGGCCAGACCCACCCGTTTTTTCATCCCACCGGAAAGCTCGGCCGGTTTTTTATCCTCCATATCCCCGAGACCCACCACTTTCAACATTTCTTTCACTTTCCGTCTTATATCCTCCGGACTCAGGTCAGTGTGTTCCCATAATGCAAGTCCGATATTTTCTTCAACCGTCATCGAATCGAAAAGAGCTGCCCCCTGAAAAAGCATTCCGAATTTTTTTCTAATTCGAAATAAATTACGCCGGTCCATTTGGGTGATCTCCTCACCGTCGACAACGATCTCACCACTGTCAGGTTTGATGAGTCCGATAATCGATTTTAATAAAACGGTTTTACCGCAACCACTGCATCCAATGATGACCCATGTCTTACCTTCATCTATCTTCAGATTGACATCTCTTAAAACAATGTTCCCATTAAACGATTTTCTTACATGTCTAATATCAATCACACCAAAACCCGACAATGAAATATCAGAAAAGAATCATGGCTAAAATATAATCACCGATCAGGATAAATGCAGACGAATATACAAATGCCCTGATGGTCGCCTTGCCTACACCTTCCGCACCCGCATTCGTTCGAATACCAATGGAACACCCAATGAGTGCCGTGCCACCACCAAAGACAAACGCTTTGACCAACCCGGAGAAAACGTTATAGACCAGAAAATGCCTGCGAATGCTGCCAAAAAATGTCTCTGTGGATATATTCAGTAACAAGAAAGCGATGCCATACGCACCGATGTGGGCCACCAAACACGAATAGATAACCAGAATGGGAAGCATGGTCCATCCGGCGATGAAGCGGGGTGCAACCAGGTACCGAATCGGATCAATGGCCAGCGTCTCTAAAGCATCGATCTGTTCTGTGACGCGCATGGTCCCCAATTCGGCGGCAATTGAGGCCCCAACCCTCCCTGCAACGACAATACCCGCCAGTACGGGTGCCAATTCGATAAAGATTGCAGCGCTCACTGCAGCACCGACAAAATCCATCATCATTTCCCCGGCGATGATCCCCCGAAATTGATAAGCCGCCTGCCATGAGGAGACGGCTCCGGTAAAGATGCTTACAATGGATATGAGGGGAAGTGAATGAACGCCGATCCTGAGCATTTGATCTAAAATGAGGCGCCGATCTCGCCAGACAGTCCGACCATTGATTAGAATTCGTAGAATTCGGACCAGTAGAATGGCATGAGTTCCTATCTCCTTGAAGAACTTGAGTACCCCCCGTCCAATCCACTGCCAAAGAGACACCAGGATCACAAGTAAAGTTCCTTCCGTCTGATGAAGTCCTCTACCTTATCCGGAACCCAGGCCCGTATCGATTTTCCCTCTCGAATCCTTTTACGTATCTCAGTAGAAGATATTTCAACCAGGGGAGTCGAAATGAATGTGACTTTTTCGAGAAATCGATTATCCGCATTTTCAACGAGATAAGAGGGTCTTCCCACCACCAACGTGTGTATCCGGTCTAATATCCATTCCGGACTTTTCCACGTATTCAATTCCAACAAACAATCCGCTCCTACGATGAGATAGAAGTCTTCATCCTGGCTATCCCTTGATTTGAGAAAATATTGAACCGTATCAATCGTATAGGACGCATCCTTTTGATGTATCTCCCAATCCGAAACCTCGAAATCGGGATAATCCTCTATAGCCATTTCAACCATTCTCATTCGTAATTGGGCGGTCGTCAGGTCTCCGTTTTCTTTATGAGGCGGCGTTCCTGCGGGAATGAAAATAATGCGATCCAGAGGATAATCGCTCCGCACGGTCTCGGCAATGATGAGGTGACCTATATGAATGGGATCGAATGTCCCACCGAAGAGTCCTATCCTTATTGTTCTACTCTCCCTATTTCCAATTGAGGCTGTTTCTCTTTTTCCCTTTGTATCTCTTTTATTTTACTTTCCGCTCTACTCGTCCAGTCACTCTGGTCATGTTTACTGATCAGATCCTTGAATGCTTTCTCTGCCTCTTCCCATTCTCTTAATTTTCTATGGCACTCACCCTTCCAGTATAATGCATTCAAGGATCTGATCAG
>CAZYTI010000122.1:0-899 GCA_964650065.1 uncultured bacterium | reverse complement strand
GAATCGTGGTACCTTTCCAGAACACTATCAAATGAAATCAGGGCGGCTCGGAAATAGCTCATTTTCCTGTAAAGAACACCACTCATGAATTCTTTTCTCGCTAATTTACGTACACTTTCTGTCAACATCTTTTCAGTTTCCGGCCGCAACTCTGAATTCGGATATTCTTCCAAGAATTGCTGAAATTGGGAGATCGCCTTATACGTATACTCCTGGTCTAATTGATATTTGGGTGCCAAATTAAAATAACACATCGCCACCTTGAAACGGGCATCATCCACATATGGGCTACGAGGTAAGCTGCGAATGAGTTTCTCATACTCTTCAACGGCCAAGAGATATTCCTTCTGGAAATAGTGAGATTCGGCTAAGTAGAACTGTGCTTTCTCAATAATTTGGTGTCCTGGATTATTGAGAACAATAATCGTAAACTGTAACTTGGCTTGGTAATAGTCATTTTTATCAAATATTCCTTTTGCATACTCATACTGCTCTTCAGTTGTCAACTCCCTGAGGTTGACCATTTCTTTATGACACCCCAAATAGATTACAGTTAATAAACTGATAAAAATGAAAAACCCATAAATTTGAATTCGTCGACATTTTCCCATACGATCTCCTGATCCAATTATTGACTTCGGACTGCATAAAAAAGATAGGCCACAGAACCCACAGTAGCAATCACAAAAATAGGCTCTACCCATCTGCGAATACCTCGTTCTCTTGGGGGTTCTAACTTGCCTAACAAAAAATCGCCCCGTTCAATTTGACTCAATTCTGATAAGGGTATTCGGTCTTGCCTGCTCCGATGGATATCACCAATCCATTTTACTCGTTGCGATTCACAATCCAACACGCGTACTGACACTGAAATATCGGCTGTTCTTATACACAAGCGC
>CAZYTI010000121.1:0-8922 GCA_964650065.1 uncultured bacterium | reverse complement strand
TGCATTTCAGTCTCCGGTACGGGGCGGGGAGATTATGGAACTCTGCCACCTGGAGTCCGGACCCCTTGTTGGAAAACTAAAAAAGATGATTGAAGAGGCCATTTTAGAGGGGCAAATTCCCAATGAGCACGATGCGGCCTATGAATATCTCCTGAGCATAAAGGATAAAGTTTTAAAAAATAAAAAAAATAAGTCAGATCGATGATTTTTAAGCATTTCAGTGAAACAATCGCTTCTGTAAATCGTTATATTTAATTGTTAATTCGTTTAAATGAGATGATATCAGTGAACCTTGAAAATAAAAAACAAAACCACAGAGGTCACAGAGGGGAGATTAGATTTTATCATGTCACATAAATCATATTAATAATTTCTCTGTGTGCTCCCTGCCTAAGGCAGGCAGGTGTGGTTAAATTTTAAAATAGGGACAACACGATAAGGAGGGAGAAATGAGTGCTGAGGAGACTTCAGTGAATGAGATGGGACCAATAGGTCGGATAGTGGGTATATTTACCTCCCCACGAGATACTTTCAAGAGTATTGATCAGAAACCCACATGGTTGGTGCCGTTTATTATTGTTGTCGTGGTTTCCATTCTGATTCAATTTTTGGTCATGGATATTGGGATCAAAGACCGGATCGCTCTGGAGGAAGCACGGGGCACATCCGAAGAGCAGATAGAAGCCATCCGAACCTATGCGGACGGGCCACTGGTCTATCTCGGTGTGGTCATGACACCCGTCGGCGTTCTCTTGTTCTGGGCCATCTTCGCCGGGATACTGTTATTTGGCGGCAATATGGTCATGGGAGGGGAAACCAAATTCAAGAAGGTGTTTTCCGTGGTTGCATGGTCGAGTCTCATTGGACTGGTGGGGAACCTATTAAAAACTCTGCTCATTATGTCCAAGGGAACGAGCCAGGGTGTGGTCACGAGTCTGGCTATTCTTCTGCCCACACCCGAGTTGGCCCAGAAGACGATACTCTATCGTATTTTGGAAAAATTTGATCTTTTTCTCATCTGGGAATTGATTCTCTGGATCATCGGTTTGGCCGTCATCAACCGGTTCACCACGAAAAAATCGGCTACGCTTGTCATCAGCCTCTGGGTCATTTACGCTGTGTTGACGATCGCTCTCGCGGGTGTTCTGGGACCGATGTTCGGTGGGTAATGAATTGAACGGCAGCGTTTGAATCGTTAAATTTCAATATCTGCTTCGGGAAGGATTGTATACCTGGAGAATATACAATGTAGAGTGCATGAATAAAAATACAGAATGACAAATTCATAGTCATTGAGAATACTTTGAATGCAATGAGAATGAAACACTAAAAGAGAGGACGTGTTATGAAGAGATGTTATCTCCCAATTGTGATTTTATTGATCGTCGGCCTCATCTCCGGAATTTACGGACAGGTGAAGGAGCTGACCATCGATGAATGTGTCCAGATCGCTCTGAAGCAAAATCCCGATATCGTTCGCGGTGAGTTTACCGTGCAGATCGCCGGTAAGGATGTGACCGTGGCCATGTCCAATTTTTTGCCAAATGCTTCGTCTTATACTGGTTATTACCATTCTGTTGTAGGACCGTCATCAAGGATGCGAATCGATCCCGGAACAGGAATTCCGGTTCCTTTACAACCTTTCGAAATCAAGTCCTGGGGATCATATGCAGGATTTTCTATTAATCAATCGATTTTCGATGGGAATGATATTTATTATTTTAACCAGAGCCGGCATCTTAAAAAGAGTGCAGAATTTAATTTTGAGGATACGAAGCAGACAACAATACTATTGGTAAAAGAGCGTTATTATAACTTATTGGCAGCCGTAAAACTCCTCGGTGTTGCCGAGGAAACCTTAAAATCATCCGAGGAATCGTACAAGAGAGCCGAGGTGCTTTTCCAGGTCGGTAAGGCACCCAAATCTGATGTACTCCAGGCCAGGGTTCAACAGGAGACGGACCGATTGTCCCTGATCCAGGCACAAAACAGCCTCGCTATCGCTCGGGCCTCGCTGAATCATGTATTGGGATTCGATGTGGACCAAGAGATAAAGGTGGTGGATGACCTGCATGTACCGGAAAGTGAGGTTGGGTATGAGGATGCCGTTTCCAGTGCATTTACTTACCACCCATCTCTGAAGAGTCGTATGTTTGATGTGAAGTCTGCCAAATCCGGCATTGGTTTGGCAGTAAGTCGTTATCTTCCATCAATTTCATCACGAATCAGCTACGATTGGAGCCACACGGATTTTGGTAACATCAAGAATATTTTCGAAACAGATTATCGATGGTCTGCCAGTATACAATTATCCATTCCAATTTTTCAAGGATTTTCGAGATTTGCCAATTTGAGCCAGGCCAAACTCCTGCACAAATCGAGTCAGGAAGCCCTGGCCCAGACCAAGCGGGATATTGCTCTGGAAACCAAGCAGGCCTACTTCGAGGTTCAGCAGTCCAAGAAGCAGATTGCCGTGGCTCAGAATGCGGTGGAAGCGGCCGAAGAAGGATTGCGCCTCAACCAGGAGAGATACAAATTGGGTGCCGGCACCCTCCTGGAACTGATTGTGGCTCAGGTTTCGTATGCAGCGGCTCAAAGCGATCATATTCAGGGATTGTACAATTATAAGTATGCCATTGCCCGACTGCAGAGGGCCATGGGAAAGCTGGAAAAGTGAACTTAAGTGCCTAAAGCTTGTCCTGAGTGAAGCGAAGGATCTTGAAGTGCCTTAAAAAAATACAATAGTCCAAATTAAGATTATTAAGGTACTTTTAACTTCAAATAAGAATTTGTGCTTTTCGATATGTATTTTTTTAAAAGAAAAAATAGATTATATTGGTAATGCTTAGATTTTTGGAGGGAGTAAAATATCATGAATAAATCCAGCAAGAAAAAGCTGTTCATTTTCTTGGGTGTTGTTGTCGTCATCGCCATCCTGGTGGTGGGCAATTTAACGAAGCGATCGGGTGCGGGAGTTAAAGTCCAGACCGATAAGGTGGTTCGGGGAAGCATTACGGCGTCGGTGTCGGGATCGGCCAAGATACAACCCGAAATCCAGGGCAAGATCTCTGCCAAGGTGAGTGGCCAGATCATGAAAATGGGTGTGGAGGAAGGCGATTACGTCAAGCAGGGGCAATTCCTGGTTCAGCTCGATCCCGAGTTTTATCGTGCCGCTATGGAACAGGCCAATTCCAATTTGGATTATGCCAAGGCTGGTTTCGATAAGAGTTTTAATGAGTATGAACGATCGAAAAAACTGTTTGCGGACAATCTCATATCCAATGCCGAATTGGAGATTGCCAAATCGACGTACGAGCAGGCCAAGGCCCAGGTGGATCAAAGTCAGGCGGCCTTGAACCAGGCCAGGGACAATCTGAACAAGACGACCATCTATTCTCCCATGGAAGGGATCGTCAGCCAGCTCAACAAGAAAGCCGGTGAGATGGCCATGGGATATCAATTCACCCTCGACGTGATCATGGTAGTTGCCGATCTGACCAAAATGTTGGCCGAAACGGAGATCGATGAGAACGATGTGGTCTCGGTTTTCCTCGGGGATACATCGGATATCTCTGTGGACGCATATCCTGATTCTATATTCAAGGGTATCGTCAAGGAAATCGCCAATACCGGTCTTACCCGAGGTATGGGAACACAAGAAGAGGTCACCAATTTTCTCGTTAAAGTTTCTATGCTCGAGAAACCCAAAGGATTGCGTCCCGGGATGTCGGCCACGGTGGATATTTTAACGGAGACCCGGCCCAATGCCTTGAAAATTCCCATTCAATGTGTTACCGTACGAAGCCCGTTGAAACCGGACGATGGTGAGGATGATGAATCAAAGTCTGATGATCAACCGGAAAATTCTTCGTTCGGTGAAGAAGAGGAATCGGTACGTGTCGTATTCGTTATAAAGGATGGTGTGGCAAAACAGATTGAGGTGAAGACCGGAATATCCAGCGATACGGAGTGGGAGATTCTTGAGGGTGTAGAAGAAGGAGACGAGGTGGTAAGCGGAAGTTACCGGGTGCTTTCAAAACAGTTGAAAGATGGAAATGAAGTGAAAGTGGATAATTCATTAAAAAAGTATGGACGTGAAGATGAATAAGCAATGCGTCTTGACCATTAGGGAGACCATTCAATGTTAATCGATTTAAAAGATCTTGTTAAAGATTACCATGTAGGCATGGAAACGGTTCATGCACTACGCAATATTAATTTGGGCATCGATAAAGGCGAGTATGTTGCAATCATGGGACCGTCCGGTTCGGGTAAGTCTACCCTGATGAACATCCTGGGTTGCCTGGATACACCGACAGCGGGCATATATAATTTAAACGAAAGCAATGTGAGTGAAATGAACGACGATGAGTTGGCAGAAATACGGAATCGCGAGATCGGCTTTGTGTTTCAAACATTCAATCTTCTTCCCAGAGCAACGGCTCTCCACAATGTTGAGCTTCCCCTGATTTACAATGGCACACCAGCAGCCAAACGGAGAGAGATGGCAGAGGATGCCCTGGATAAGGTGGGATTGAACGATCGTATGCATCATCGTCCCAACGAACTTTCGGGCGGTCAGCGTCAGCGTGTGGCCATTGCCCGTGCATTGGTCAATAATCCATCCATCATTTTGGCCGATGAACCCACGGGTAACCTGGATACACGGACCGGGGATGAGATCATGGAAATCTGTGAAGCCATCCACGATGCCGGAAATACCATCATTCTGGTCACGCATGAAGAGTACATTGCAGAGCATTCCGACCGAATTGTCCGGTTGAGAGATGGATTGGTCGAGAGGGATGAAGCTAAATAACACACGACATAATGCCCTGTTCAGTTTTTGGAAGGGAGTCCATGAAATATTTCATTGAACTTTGGGAAGGGATCAAAATTGCCCTGAGTGCGCTACGGGCCAACAAGTTGAGAGCAATTCTGACCGTTCTTGGAATTATCGTTGGTGTGACCACGGTGATCGGTATCGTTTCACTGACCGAGGGATTGGATGAAGCCTTTGGTGAGCAAATCTCTGCCCTGGGATCCGATGTCCTGTATGTTCAAAAATTTAATTGGTTCGATCGGGAAAGGTGGGAGACGTACCGGAACCGCAAAGACATCACCATGAAGGAAGGCAACGCCATCCGGCGTTATTCGACATTGGTCGAGTCGGTCTCGCCTGTTGTGGGTGCCCGGCGGGTGGTGAAATATAGGAATGAGTCGGTGGAAGGCGTGACAGTCAATGGTACCAACGAGGAAAAGACGGGAAGTGCCTATCCCGAGTTTGGCCGTGATCTGTCGGCCATGGATGTGGAAAACAGAAAAAATGTCTGTGTCATCGGCTGGGCAGTCGCAGATAACCTCTTCGAAGATAAGAATCCCCTAGGGGAGCGGATTAAGATCGGAGGGCATCCCTTCAAGGTTATTGGCGTATTAGAGAAGCAGGGGAGTGTCTTCGGACGAAGTCTGGATCAGGAAGTGCGAATTCCCATTGGTGTTTTCTACAAACTCTACGGCCGACAGCGGAGTGTGACGATTCAGATCAAAGTGAAGGATACCGAATTGATAGAGGAGGCCAAGGATGAAATTCGGGGGATCCTCCGACGGGTTCGGAAAGTACCCCCGGATAAAGAAGACGATTTTGCCATCAATCAAATGGACATGATTTTAGATATGTACAACAGGCTCACCGGCGTATTATATGCGGCGGCCATTGGTGTGGGCGCCATTTCCCTTTTGGTCGGGGGCATTGGGATCATGAATATCATGCTGGTATCGGTTACTGAGCGTACGCGGGAAATCGGTATTCGGAAGGCGATTGGTGCAAAAAAACGGAACGTCCTGTGGCAGTTTCTCATCGAATCAGTAGTCATCAGTGCTGTGGGTGGGATTATCGGAATCGGTGCGGGATTCGGATTGGGTAAAGTTGTGGCTGCGGTATCGCCTATTCCGGCTACGGTCACCCTCTGGTCCGTATTTTTAGGTATCGGATTTTCCTCTGCCGTGGGGATCTTCTTTGGCCTTTATCCTGCCAGCAAGGCTGCAAGGCTGAATCCCATCGAAGCCTTGCGGTATGAATAAAATTTTTTTCAGTTTCGTTTGACTAATATTTATGCATCTTATTCGTTCAACACTGATCCATAAAGAGTAAAATGAAAAAAATTTTAAATGGCTAAACATACTTGTTATATTATTAGCATTAAATGTATAATTTCTGTGTTATTCTGTGGGTTTCCGTGGTAGATGAATTCTCAAATGAAGAGGAGTTATTAATATGGAATTAAATGAAGAGAAAAAAGGTGAGGTGTTAATCATCGCTCTGGATGGTGAACTCATGGGGGGTGAGGAATCCAAAAGGTTGCAGGAGCGGGTCACGCAGGCGATTCAGGAAGAAACGTGTTGTATCGTCGTGGATATGAATGAAATCAAGTGGATGAACAGCTCCGGTTTGGGAATGCTGATGGCCAGTTTAACTACTTTGAGAGGCAGCGGAGGAGATTTAAAATTAGCCAATGTTTCTGATCGGGTACGGCGCCCTATTGAAGTGACCAAACTGGACAAGGTCATCCGCATGTATGATTCCTTGGAAGAGGCAGTCAAGAGTTTTAGATCGGGAGGGTGATATGGAACCATTGACAAGAGAGACAATCGTGAAAAAGATTGAAAAGGGAGAGTCCCTTTCGGGACTCAATCTTGCTCAGGCGGATCTTTCGTATTCGAGCCTTAAAAACGGGGATTTTAGTGGAGCCGATTTGAGTGGGGCTCACCTTCAGAATGCCAATTTAGAAGGAGCGAATCTTCAAGGGGCCAACCTGGAGAATGCCTTTCTCTTCGGATCAAATTTAAAAGATGTGAATTTTGAAGGGGCTTCTCTTGTGGGGACCAATTTACAGGACACGAATTTAGAAGGGGCCAATCTGAAGGGGACCGATTTGAGTGGTTTATCTCTATTTGGCGCTCAATTGGACGGTGCCAATTTGGAGGGTGCCATACTCAAAAAAGCGAAATTGAAACGAGCGAGTCTCATTGGTACAAATTTAAAAGGTGCGGATCTGGAACACGCCCACCTGCAGCGAGCTGTGCTAAAAAATGCTGATTTGTCGGGAGCCAATCTAAAAGAGGCCAATCTTACCAATGCCGATCTGACGGATGCAAAAACGAATGGGGCAAATTTCGAAGGAAGTACACCATCATTGGGCGTATAGAGGTGAACTGTGGAAGGATTGGTTTATATTAAAGAAAGCTTCATCGTGGCCATGGGCGCTCTGCGGTCCAATAAGCTTCGGTCCATATTGACAACGTTGGGGATCGTCATCGGTGTGATGACGGTCATCGGGATGATGACGATTATTCGAGGTGTTAATGTAACGGTGGAAGAACAACTCGCTCTCGTGGGTTCGAATACCTTCTACGTGCGCAAATTTCCGGCCATCGTCACACCCCATACCATGCAGAAGTACCGGAATCGAAAGGATGTCACCGTCGAACAGGCTGAAGCTATCATGGAACGTGCAACGCTCGTGTCCAGAGTCACGCCCGAGTACTACGTCGGTCAGCAAAGAGTGAAACATGGAGGGGAAAGGACCAATGCCGATGTGACTGTCATCGGCGGTTCGGAGGAATGGCAGATTATCAATGGGCGGTTTGTGGATAGCGGACGTTTTTTGCAGCCCCTGGATGTCCGGTCGTCCAGGAAAGTATGTGTGATCGGGAAGGACATTGTCGAGATATTGTTCCCTTTTCAGGATCCCATCAGTTTGGATGTCCGCATTGGACCGGAGAAATTCCGGGTGATCGGTGTCTTGGAAGAAAAGGGAAGTACCTTCGGGCAGAGTGAAGATAATTATGCCATCATACCCTATTCCACTTTTAGACAGGTCTATGGAAAACGTCAGTTCATCCAGATTGCGGTTCAGGCGATCCGGCCGGAACTCTTGGATGCGACTATCGATGAAGTCATCGGCATTTTGCGTGTGGAGCGAAAAGTACCGCCCGGAGAAGAGAATGATTTTGAGATTCTCACGCAGGATTCCCTCATGGATACATGGCGAAATTTGACCAAGATTGTCTTTGCCGCCGCTGTGGGTATTGCCATGATCTCCCTTCTCGTGGGAGGCATCGGCATCATGAACATCATGCTGGTTTCAGTGACAGAGCGAACGCGGGAAATCGGGATTCGAAAATCCATCGGTGCGAAGAGGCGTGATATCCTGTGGCAATTTATCGTCGAGGCCATCGTGCTATCGGCCGTGGGCGGAATTATCGGGATTGTGATCGGCGTCGGCCTGGGGAAGCTGGTCGGTGCGGTCTCGCCCCTCCCTGCGTCCGTGCCATTGTGGGCGATATTTGCAGGACTGGGTTTTTCTTCCATGGTAGGACTCTTCTTCGGAATCTACCCCGCCGCCAAAGCCGCCAAGCTGGATCCCATTGTGGCGCTGAGGTATGAGTAGACTTACTTCATTATTGATAGTCCTTCAAAAAGGGCTAAAGCCCTTTCGTGTGTAATTCCTTTTATCCCCCGCCATAAATGGCGGGGCTATTCAACTATATTCATATTAAAGATCCCCGTCCTGAAGGACGGGGATCTCGTTTCATCATTTCTCGGCGATCACCAGCATTTCGAAATCATCGGTAGTCAATGGTCGATCGCGATTGAATTCGCCCAGGGGGCAACCATAGATATCGATTTTCTCGAAATTCAGGGACTTGAGCAGCCAGGTAATTTCCGAGGGCGTATAATATCTCTCGTTACAGTCCAATGTCTTTTCCTGTCCCGAATCGTCCACGATGGTCACGGTGGATACTTCTCGGAACGTCATCAAATCAAACTGATTTCCTTCTGTTCTGGGATTATTGGAATTTGCATTGATAAAATCTTTTACCGAGTGATACAGGGGATACAACGCGTTCAGGGTCGTGAAT
>CAZYTI010000120.1:0-8928 GCA_964650065.1 uncultured bacterium | reverse complement strand
CTCTTCACGAATATGTACAATAACGATGAATATGATACTTTTGGTGAACTGTGCTACTATTCAAACCTGTACGCTATGCGACAGTACAACGATTATGAGGCTGAAAGACATTACAGAAAATGCCACCTGTTTGGTGACTGTTCCATGATTGTCTGGAAGGTTGTACCTGATCATTCCAATCTAAAAAGATAATTTACCACTGAATGACACAGAAAAACACAGATAAAAAAAATATGCACTTCATAAAGTCTAAATCTTAAAACCTTCTTAAAGCCGTTTTCATATCTAGTCGATTATATTTTTTTTAAAATTAATTTTCGCCAGAAAAATTAGGTGAAACATTTCTATGGATTTCCTGTATAAATATTTGTATGGAAATTCTATATAAATAGAAAGGATTCCATCAATGAATGATATCACAAAGAATGAAGAGATACTATTGCTTTCCATATGGCGCCTGAAAGATGAGGCCTATGGGGTGGCCATCAAGAATCAGATCAAGGAGGTGACCGGAAAGGAATGGAATTACGGTACCCTGTACTGTGCCCTCGATCAGCTGGTCAAGAAAGGATTCCTCATTAAGACGGAAGGGCAGCCCTTACCCGAGCGCGGAGGCCGTCGGAAGATTTACTATACGCTTTCCCAGGGGGGCAATCGTTCACTGCGCGATGCATTGTCACTCAAAGAAGCGCTTTGGGACGGTATTAATATGTTGTCGTTGAAAGGGAGGCCTGCTGAGTGAAAGAGAGACGAGCAAAACCGCCCTGGTTGGCCAAATGGATACTTAAACAATCGGCCGGTCGGGTGGAGAAGTTATCTCTGGCCGACGACCTTGAGGAAGAGTATAATAACATTTATCATGAACGGGGGAGGTTGCATTCACTTCTCTGGTACTGGATACAGGTCGCCAGAGCCCTGCCGCAATTGTTGGTCTATGGATTAAAATGGAGAATGATCATGTTTAAGAATTATCTCAAAATTGCTTTTAGGAATATCCAGAAACATAAGGGCTATTCATTTATTAATATTGCCGGACTCTCTGTGGGTATCACCGTTTGTATACTCATCTTTTTATGGGTCCAGGATGAACTGAGTTATGACCGGTTTCATGAGCATGCCGGAGATTTATATGTGGCGACCTATAGGGGGGGAAGTAAGGTCACGCCATATGGCCTCGGTGTCGGCCTGAAAGACGAATATCCGGAAATTATTCGCTATTCCCGTTTGGAACACTCAGCAGGAAGGGAATTATTCGCCCACGAAGATAAAAGTTTCATGGAAAATAGTGGATTCTGGGTGGATCCATCTTTTATTCTCATGTTCTCGATTCAATTCATTCACGGTGATCCGATCAGAGCCCTGAATGATCCTCGATCAATAGTGATTTCTAAAACCATGGCCGAGAAATACTTTGGAAATGAGAACGCATTAGGAAAAACAATTACCACCAACAATCGGTACGATTTTACAGTGACCGGTGTCATGCATGATTTTCCCCATAACTCATATCTGCAATTTGATTTTTTGCGATCCCTTTCAGCGTTCGCAGAATTCGGTATTGATCTCAATAGATGGCAACCCAATGATACCCAAACCTGGGTCCAGCTTCAGAATGGCGTTTCATCAAGATCGGTGGATGAAAAGATATCCGATATCGTTCACAGGCACCGCCCCTCAGAAGAGAGGCCTCTTTTTCTACAGCCCATTACCCGATTACGGGTGAATCCGGTTTATGGCCACGGAACCCAGGTCTTTGTCATCATTTTTTCAGTCATGGCATTGTTTATTCTGCTCATCGCCTGTATGAATTTTATGAATTTATCCACGGCGCGTTCCGTCATTCGAGCTAGAGAAGTAGGGATGCGCAAAGTTGTGGGTGCCCATATTACTGACCTGATGAAACAATTTTTCGGTGAATCTTTTCTCTTAACCGTTATTTCATTTCTATTGGGATTTGGCCTCGTCTGGCTTTTGCTACCCTTCTTCAGCAATTTATCCGGGAAGGTATTCACCCTCCAAAGCTGTCACAGGATTTCCACGATTCTCGGATTCTTGGGTATCGTCCTCCTGACCGGCATGATTGCCGGTAGTTATCCGGCTTTGTATCTATCGTCATTCACACCGGTGAAGATATTGCGGGGCGTGGTCGCATCGGGGAAAAAAGGCACCGTTTTCAGGAAAGTCCTGGTAGTGATACAGTTTACCCTTTCCATTTTTCTCATCATCGGTACCATGGCCATCTATCGACAGATCGATTTGATGCGGACCAAAGATTTAGGTTACGATAAGGCATCCATGATCTATACGACCGTGAGGCAGGATCTGCGTGAAAGACTCGAGTCGATCAAGAGCGAGGTGCTTCAACATCCCAACATCCTGAATGTTACAGTCACCAACAATCCCCTCTTATATCCGGAAGCGAATGGCGGTGTGAACGATGTCCATTGGGAAGGCAAACAAGATAACCAACGAGTCCCCATGTGGATCATGTCTGTGGATCACGATTTTCTTGAAACCTTCAAGATCGACCTGGTCGAGGGGCGATTCTTTTCCAGGGAATTATCTACCGACGCAGACGAGGGATTTGTTGTGAATGAGGCCGCCATTCGAGCGATGGAAATGGAATCTCCGATTGGTAACAATCTTCAAGTCATGAATTTTACAGGAAAGATTATCGGGATTGTTCGAGATTTTCATTTCGAATCCCTTCATTCCAGAATCAAACCCATGGCCATGAAGATGTTAGGGGGGTGGTGGCAGGATACCATGTGTATCCGATTGCGATCCCAAGACGTACAGGCGACACTGGAATTCCTTCGTGAAAAATGGAAGGTATACACCCCGGCTTTCCCTTTTGAATATCGTTTTTTAGATGAAAGCCTGGAGGGTCTTTACCGGGAAGAACAGCAGGTAGGAGAAATTGGGAGATATGCAACCATTCTAGCCATCTGTATTTCATGTCTCGGACTCTTTGGCCTGGCGTCCTTCATGGCCGAACAGAGAACCAAAGAAATCGGTATCCGCAAAGTACTGGGTTCTTCGGTCTGGAAAATTACTTCCATGCTGACAATAGAATTTATCAAATGGGTGTTGATTGCCAATATATTTGCCTGGCCCCTGGCATATATTGCCCTCGGGAAGTTACTCAGCAATTTTGAATACAGGATTTCGGTGGGATTGGATATTTTCCTTTTATCGGCCGCAAGTGTTTTGCTCGTTGCAGTCCTTACAGTTGTTTATCAGTCCGTCCGCGCAGCGCTGGCCAACCCGGTCGAAGCGCTAAAATACGAATGAATTGTGAATGGTTTTTGGTTATTGGTTATTGGTGAGTGGTTATTGGTGAGTGGTGAGTTGTGATTGGTGACTGGTGAGTGGTGAAATAGGTAAACGGTGAACGGATGGGGTAAACCCCGGTTGTCCCCGAAGTCCTGGGGTAAAAGGACTTCGGGATCACCGGGTGTTTGGGGGGCAGGGAGACAGGAAGCGGATCAGTAGACCAGGTCATCAGCGAGCAGGATATCGGTGGATCGGCGGTTCAGGAGGGCGGAAGGGATTGGGGGATGTAAAAGGATAGGAGGTGAACGGTGTTAAGCAGGTAATCGGTTTTCGATTAGTTTAGTATGGCTTTTCACCGTATCCCTATTTTTCTCAGTACAACCGAACTTGCATTTAAAACCACTCACAAGTCACAACTAACAACTCTCCAAATGTCTTCAGTACTACCTCATTATTTCACTTCCTCCTATTTTTTCCTCAAAATGAAAAAATAATTCCGATTTCTACTGTTTGTCAGTAGAAATATCGCAACATTTTTACAATTATCCAGTACATATATATATGGATTCGGTTAAAAGATGAAAAGGAGAGAGAACCATGTATATATTGAGTCGATCCGAAGAGGTCTATTTGTTGTCCATCTGGGAGCTGAAAGACAATGCCTATGGTGTCACCATTAAAAGACAGGTGTCCAAGAAAACGGGTAAGCTGCTTTCATACGGAGGACTTTATTTTTCCCTGGATCAAATGGTCAAGAAAGGACTTGTGGTCAAGAATCCCGGCGAACCTACGGCAAAGCGGGGGGGGCGTAAAAAATTCTATTACACGCTCACCGATTATGGGAAAGAGGCCTTGAAGGCCACATATGAACATCAAAAATCAATATGGGCCGGCATCACAGAATTGGCCTTTGATTGAGATGTCGAGTCATGAGAATGAAGATGAAAAAACCGCCTAAACTTGGAAGCCTGCTTTTTCGAATGATCACCGATCATGAGAACGGACATTCCATTATTGGGGATGCTGAGGAAGAATATCAAGACATCTGCAGGGAGAGAGGATTACTATACGCCAGGTGTTGGTATTGGCTGCAGATCTTCCTCACACTGATATTCATCGTGAAACAGAGTTATTACTGGAGTGTTGCTATGCTGTACAACTATCTGAAAATCGCATTGAGGAACATTCAGAAACACAAGGGTTATTCATTCATCAACATCATGGGCCTTGCAATCGGTATGGCATGCTGCTTACTCATCTTTCTCTATATTCAGGATGAATTGAATTATGACAATCATCACGAGGATCTCGATCGGTTGTATCGTGTCGTGATGCACTTTGAATCGAAATCCTTCACCAGGGATTTTGCCAAGGTTGGACCCTCTGTTGCACTGAAATTAAGGCAGGATTTTCCTCAGGTGGAATCCGCTGCCCGCATGATGCGGATGCCAAGACCGCTCATCCGGCGGGGTGAAAATAAGTTTTATGAAAATCGGTGCTATTACGCAGAATCAGAATTATTCGATATGCTTTCTTTTCGTTTCCTGAGGGGTGATCCGGTTAATGCACCCCGTAGCGTAGTGATTTCAGAAAGTATATCCAATAAATATTTTGGTATTGAGGATCCCATCGGAAAGACATTGGAAATCGATTCCGAAACCTATGAGATCACAGGCATTATTGTTGATTATCCTGAAAATACCCATCTGAAATGTGACATCCTCGTGTCATTCAAAACCATTGAAGAGGACGGCATGGAATCCGACTGGGGATGGACAAATTTCCACACCTATATCAAACTTCGGCCCAATGTCCATGTGAAGGACTTCAGAGCACGGATCCGGCGGATTGAAGATCGTTACGTGGGTGAAGAGAAAATGAAGGAAAGAGGCATGAACAATACCTATTCCTTACAATGGGTGAAGCGTATCCATCTTCATTCACACCTGGCTTCGGAGACCGAACCGCCGGGGAATCCATTGTTCATTACCATCACCGGGACGATCGGTCTGCTCATTCTTGTCATCGCCTGTGTCAATTTCATGAATCTGGCCACGGCCAGGTTTTCCAACAGGGCAAAAGAAGTGGGCATGCGGAAGGTGATGGGAGCTCGTCGACAGCAACTGATCGTCCAGTTTCTGGGTGAGTCCCTGGTCATGTCCTTCTGTTCCTTTCTCCTCGCCCTTTTCCTGGCGGGAATGGCCCTGCCTCTCATGAATGATCTGGCAAATAAAACATTGACATTCCGGAATTTTGTGAAGCCCACAGCCTTGTTGGCATCCGTGTCCATCATCTTCGTTGTAGGTTTTATGGGGGGATGTTATCCGGCGTTTTTTCTATCGGTGTTCCGTCCTTCGATTGTCCTCAAGGGAGGTGTCAGGCGTAGATCCCATGGTGCGATCCTTCGAAAGATTCTCGTGGTGGGTCAGTTTGTCGTTTCCATTATTCTACTCATTTCTACCCTGGTCGTTGTCAGACAACTCGATTACATGAAGAATTCTCATCTGGGTTTTAATAAAGAACAGAAGCTCATCCTTCCTGTAAAGGCAGAATATTTAAGCGACATGGGTTACGAATCTTTGAAAAGTGAATTCTTGAAACTGCCCCAGGTCCGGGGTGCAACGGTCTCTTCCGGCATTCCGGGCTATGGTGTGGGTGCCTGGGCAACGTCTCTATTCGGTGTGGAGGATGATCGCGCTCAAGCGATGGCCTATCTATTTCTGGATCATGATTTTATTGAAGAATATGGTGTTGGCATGGCGGTGGGGAGAGCTTTCAGAAGATCGAGAAATAGTGATCTGAATGGGGCCTTTATCATCAATGAGACCGGCGCCAAGGCAATGGGATGGCATTCGCCTCAAGAAGCTTTAGGTAAACAGATCGACGGTCGGGGAGGTGTCAGGGAAATTATCGGTGTGGTGAAAGATTTTCATTTTTCTGGATTACAGGATCGTATCGAACCCATGGTTTTTGCCCTGGGGCCGGACAATGGAGTCAATAGGTTCAATCCGACGGGATTTTTAACACTCACCCTCAATTCCACAAATTTAACAGAAACGCTTCCCATTGTGAAAGAAAAGTGGCTGGCATTTCATCCGGATATACCTTACCGGTATTTTTTTATTGATGATATTTTTGACAGGTATTATCGCTCCGAATTACTGGCCCGGAAAATCATCGGTCTTTTTACGTTTTTAGGATTGTTTGTGGCCTGTCTCGGCCTTCTGGGGTTGGCATCTTTTACGGCCGAACAGCGTACCCAAGAAATCGGTATTCGGAAGGTCGTGGGTGCCTCTGTGACGAGCATCGTCATGCTTTTATCCGGAGAGTTTGTCAAGTGGGTGGCCATGGCCAATGTCATCGCCTGGCCTGCTGCCTATTTCGCTGCTAAATGGTGGTTACGCGATTTTGCTTATCGAATCGGTATCGAACCCTATCTGTTCATCTCTTCGGCATTTTTGGTCTTGTTGATTGCCATGCTCACGGTGAGTTACCAGGCCATTCGAGCGGCACGCGCGAACCCGGTGAAGTCGTTGCGATATGAATAAATGAGTGCAGAGTTGATGTACTTTTCCATGAGAACTAATTCACCACGGATTAGCACGGATATTCACAGATAATGAAATTTATCAGAAATGAATACGTTCTTCATGAGTTGTTGCCATTGATGCTCTTGAACCAACGAACCGCTTCTTGTTTCTCTCTGAAGAATTTTACGGGTATTTTCATCTCGAACATGGCGAAAAACGCCCTGGCAGCCATGGGGATATTCGGATTCACATCACCGATCACAGTAGCCGCGGCCCTGAATCGGGATATATCTTTATTTAAGTTTTTATCGGTGGAGAGGGCGGGATGTAAACGCCACCTATTGGATCGACGCAAAAGTGATCGAGGAATTGAGAATAAAATTTACAAATGATCGCTAAAGGATACGACCATTTGTAAATTTTTAAAGCCCATCATTCTGAAGGCGTTCCGTTCCGTCTTTTGGAGCGGGTGCGAGTGAAGCATCGTAGAGGGTTTAGGGACAAAGGGTAGAGGAGATCCTTCGCGGGCCCCGTTCCGAAAACACACGGAACGGGACCTCTTAGGATGACAGTGGTTTAAACATTCCAATGTTAATAAAGGCATGTCATTCTGAAGAAATTCCGATCCCTGTTTTTTGGGGATCGGAAGGACTGAAGAATCTCCTTTTCCCTTCTTCCCTCTTCCCCTTATGATGCTTCCGTTTAGTTATCCCGGGAAGATGATGAATGAATCTAACGTCTCATATCATTTATCAAATCTTTGCCGCACGTCAAGTCCTCCCAATCCTAACATTGTGAAACAAATCTCATACGTTTCCGTACACTTATATGTTCCAAATTATTAGGATCGTAAAGAGGGAGACGAAATGAAATTATTGTCCAGAGCTGAGGAATTTATCCTGTTGGGCATCTGGCAACTGAAAGAAGATGCCTATTGCGTACCCATTCGGAAACGGATTTCAGAGATATCGGGAGAGGAATGGTCTCTGGGTTCCATCTACATGCCCCTCGATCGTTTGGTGAAGAAGGGGTATCTGGATTCCTATTTATCCGAGGCGACACCTGAGCGGGGAGGGCGACATAAACGCATCTATACACTGACCAAAGCAGGTAAACAGGCACTCATCAAGGTGAAAGAGGTTCAGACAGCCATGTGGGAGAATATGCCCACTTTATCTATGGAGTCAAAATAATGGCGGTCGAAAGTCGATATCAAAAGCCACCGATTTTTGCTCAATGGCTTTTGGGTCATATGATACCGGATGAGAGGTGGCATACGCCCCTTGGAGATTTTGAAGAGTACTATCAGGATCTCGTTCTCAATCAGGGAAATCTCAGGGCCTGGTTCTGGTATTGGGGACAGGTTTTCAATCTATTGCCACGGAAGATCATCAATGCGATTTTTTGGAGGATACTCATGTTCAGAAACACCGTTAAAATTGCTCTGCGAAATTTAAGGAAACATAAAGGGTATTCGTTCATCAATATTTTCGGTCTGTCCATTGGTATGGCCTGTTGTCTTCTGATTCTCATTTGGGTAAAGTATGAATTCAGCTACGATCGGTTTCATGTGAATCGAAATGAGATTTATCGGACCTGGTCCAGGACGGTCTATTCTGATGGACGAGAAGAGGTGTCTACGGGCTCTTTTTATCCCCTGGCAAAAGTATTACGGGATGAATGCCCGGATGTGGTGAACGCCATACGGTGGAATGTTCAAACCAATGCCCTGATCACGTATCAAGAAAAGCGTTTCACCAATAACATCGTGGGTTTTGCTGACCCCGGTTTCTTTAAAATGTTTTCGTTTCTCTTTATCCAGGGCGCTCCTGAGACGGCACTGTATGATAAACTTTCTATCGTTATTTCTGAGGAAATGAGTCAAAAATATTTTGGGGCTGAAAATCCGATCGGTAAGATTCTGAACTTTAACAACCAAGTCGAGTTACAAGTGACGGGGGTCATTCAAGATGTACCCAAAAATTCAACGGCACAATTTGATTGTGTCATACCATTTGTTTTATCGTTTGGTCAAAATGGTGCAGAACCGGACCATTGGGGCGGAAATCCCCTGACGACATTTGTGCTGCTTCATGAAAATGCGGACGCTGAAGATGTGAGT
>CAZYTI010000119.1:0-8943 GCA_964650065.1 uncultured bacterium | reverse complement strand
CCATCGGATGATCCTAATCCAAAAGAGGAAGAACCATCTGATGATCCTAATCCAAAAGAGGAAGAACCATCTGATGATCCTAATCCAACAGAGGAAGAACCATCTGATGATATTCAAAAAGTAGAGAAAGAGAATCATGCGGAAAAAGATGTAAGCGAGCCAAATGATAATTCATGATTTTGTGAGGAGGTGTATTGTATATGTTTGATCTCCGAATGCCCGATGTGAACAGCGTGCTCATTGCGGGGAATTTAACGAGAGATCCTACTTTTCGAAAAACCACCAATGGGACACCTGTAGCAAATTTTTGGATTGCATCTAACCGAAGATTCAAGGACAATAATGGTCAATGGCGAGAGAATGTCTGCTATGTTGGCGTCGTCGCATGGTATAAATTGGCCGAGAATTGTGCGGAAAATTTGAAAAAAGGCAATGCGGTTATTATTGAAGGCGAACTCCAGAGTCGAAGCCTCCGCATGGAGGATGGGCGCAACCGTAATATTGTTGAAATAAAGGCCCGGCGTGTACAATTTTTAAACAAAAAAGATGCAGAAGGTGAAAGTGAGGCAGAGATTGCCTCATGTGAAGCAGGTGATTCCCAGGAAGATGCATCATCTAGGGTGGAAAAGAAAGTAGATAAAAATGTCGAAGAGAAAGACGATGGGAAACCATTGACAGGTAAGTATGATTATAGTTACCAAGATGTGAAATTATAAACCAGGAAAATTTAAGAAAAACGTAAAAGGAGGATTTTTTGATCAAACCACGCAGAAAGCGAATTTGTCGTTTTTGTGAGAATCGAGTTCTCTATGTGGATTATAAAGATCCTAAAAAGCTCTCGAAGTTTACGACAGATGTTGGAAAGATTATTCCCAGGCGGACTTCTGGTACTTGCGCCCGTCATCAGAGACAGCTTGTTAAGGCCATTAAAAGAGCGCGTCATCTTGCACTGGTCCCATTTGTGTCAGATGTTGCCCGTTAGAGACATAACCGCGAGGAAAAAATGAAGATCATTTTACGACAGGATTTTGATTCCCTGGGTAAGATTGGGGACCTTGTTACTGTGAAGGATGGATATGCGAGAAATTTTCTAATCCCCAAGAAAGTAGCTATTTTGGCGAATCCCAAAAATATGAAACTTCTTGAAGAAGAACGTAAATTGGATGAGCATCGTCAACACAAGGACAAACGCAAGGCTGAGGGATTGGCCGAAGAGTTGGGAAAAACGTCCATTACGGCGGCCGTACCTGTCGGTGACGAAGACCGGGTGTTTGGATCTGTAACCGCTCAGACCATTGCCGATCTACTCAAAGAAAAAGGATATGACATCGATAAAAGAAAAATTCATCTGGAAGAGCCTATAAAGGCATTGGGGATTTATACAGTCTCAATAAAGCTCCTCAGTGAAGTAGAGGCCAAAGTCAGGATATGGGTAGTTAAAGAGTGATGTGTTGATTTGCAATATCAGCATGGCAAGAAAATAATTATGGGTGAGGAGAAAAAAAGGGAGGCAGCGATATGGAAAATACCTTGCCGGAATGTCAAAAATGCAACACCGGTGTTTTAATCCCTCTTTCTGATTATGGGAGGGAAGGAGCCGCTATTCGGTACAAAGCATGGGTCTGTACAAATCCCGATTGTGGATTCAATATACGAATCGACAACGGAGAAATCAGTTTCGGTCGATCGGTTGGACAGTCTCAAAAGTAACTCGTTTCAAAGAAAAAAACAGGGGGCTGTTTGAGCCATTGATTTTTAACGTAAATCAGGCGGCCCCTTGGGTGCTATTATGAAGTTAACTTTTCATCGTTATAAAAAATGGTTCTCTCATTCCAAGGTTAAAACATTCTCTCTTCTCAGTGCATTGGTCCTCTGGTTTTACGTTGTAACGGATGACCGTTTTACGCATACGGTAAGAGTACCTCTCCATTTGATTAACCAATCCAGGGATAGGATTCTAAAAGAACCGATTCCATCCAACGTAAGGGTCCTTTTCGAAGGATCGGGACGGGATCTCGTGAATATGAGCTTTGAAGAGAAACGAATCGAGCTCAATCTTCATCAGATTACCACATATTGGGTGTTTCCCATTACGGTGGATATGATTAAGGGCATACCTTCAGGGATGGATGTAAGCCCCCAGCGTATTATTGATCCTGATTCTGTGATCGTTGTATTGGACCGATTTGCAGAGAAAAAAGTGCCCATAATCCCGGACATCGAGTTACGTCCTGCTGACGGTTACATTCAGGTCGGCGATATTCACATTCAGCCTGACTCAATTATTGTTCGCGGTCCTGCATCAGTGGTCGACACGCTTTCAGAAGTGGCTACCGTGTCAGAGGCGTATAGCAGTGTCATTAAGGCGATTCGGAATCAAATCTATCTTAAACCACCCGTTAGCGAGGCAGTCGAATATTCTGCGGATAGAGTTCAATTCTCAATTGATATTCAACGAATCGGAGAGAAGCTCGTCACGGAGATTCCGGTCTTGGTGACCCATGTACCATCCAATATTAAAGTGACAGTAGTACCTTCTACTTTTTCCCTCAAGGTTCAGGGAGGTGTCAACATATTGTCCAAGTTGACCAGAGATGATATTGTCGCTATAATTGATTTTCGGCGTCGTTCCCAGTACAGAGGAAAACGTAATCCAACAGAAATTGAAGTACCTGAAGGGCTTACTTTCTCTGATGCAAAACCAAAAGACTTCGAAATTATTGTAGAGCGATGATTGTTTTAGGTATCGAAACTTCCTGCGACGACACCAGTGTAGCTATTTTTGACGGACATACCCTCCTCTCCAATGTCATTTCAACCCAGCTAATCCATCGATCATTTGGGGGCGTTGTCCCGGAACTTGCCTCGCGTAATCATATTCAACTCGTTATTCCGGTTATCAGGCAGGCCTTGAACCAGGGGAAGTTCTCTCTGAAGGATTTACAGGGTATTGCGGTTACCTATGGACCGGGATTAGTCGGTTCCCTGTTGATTGGGCTGAGTGTCGCGAAGGGATTGGCTCTCTCACTTCAAATTCCCTACATCGGAATTAATCATCTGGATGGGCATATCTGGGCCAATCGTTTGGACAATATCCATATCGAAGTGCCGTTTATCGTACTCATCGTTTCAGGTGGACATACACAGATTGTATTTGTCGAAGATTGGGGGAAGTATCGGGTCTTGGGGAGAACACGAGATGATGCGGCCGGTGAAGCGTTCGATAAAATGGCAAAACTCCTAAAAATTGGTTATCCTGGTGGACCGGCTATTGAACGTCTTGCACGTCAAGGTGATTCGGGCTATATCCGTTTTCCCAGGGCTTTCCTTGAAAAGGGGAGTATGGATTTCAGTTTCAGCGGTCTTAAGACGTCTGTTTTAAATCATGTTCAGTCAATGGACGCTGAGGACATCCCAAAATATCTTAACGATATTGCTGTCTGCTTCCAGGACGCTGTCATTGATGTGCTCGTTGAAAAGACCGTATTGGCGGCCGAAAAAACTGGCGTTCAACAAATCTGTCTGGCAGGAGGTGTTGCAGTGAACGAAGCGCTTCGATCGCGAATGACTCAGCGGGGGATGGAGAAAAAGCTTAAGGTGACTTGGCCGTCTCCTGAACTATGTACAGATAATGGCGGCATGATCGCCAGAGCAGGTCATTTTTACCTTCAAAACAAAGTTTATTCTCCTCTCACACTTTCTCCTGAACCATCGTTAAATTTGTAATATGATACAAAATATTGACATACAGATATCATTCACCCGTGCACCAGAGTTGTTTATTGTTATCCTTCTCCTTGTCTTGGGATTTACATTTTGGGTGTATCGGCGTACAATACCCCCCGTGTCCGGTATTTTTCGAGGTATACTCTTGGGTTTGCGAGCCGGTGCTCTCATATTGGTATGTTTTGCACTATTTGGGCCCATTCTCCGTCTTACTTATCAGAGGGATCAAAAGGCAACAATTGGTCTTCTGGCCGACGCATCCAGCTCTATGCAAATTACAGAAAATGGTAAGACCAGGGGGGAATTGCTGCGTGAACTTCTTGCCTCCCCAGATTTGGCCGCTCTTCAAAACCGTGTCCATCTCCAGTCGTTTCTCTTTTCCAGTCAAACGATTCCTTTTCAACCAGGAACTTCTGATTCCATTCTTTTTCGAGGGGCTGCAACAGATATCTCCAGCGCACTTCAGACACTTACAGATCAGAGGGATCAATCCCATTTGAAGGGCGTTTTACTTTTTTCCGATGGGAAACACAATTTCGGCGAAGACCCATTAAGAATCGCGAGACGTTTGTCCTTTCCAATTTTTTCGATCACGATTGGTGAAAGTCAATCGAGACCGGATGTTATCCTGACTCAATTTCTCACCAATGATATTACCTATGTGGGAAACGAAGTTCCGGTGGAGGTCACGCTTAGAGGGCCGGGTTTTGGTGGTAGACAAATCTCTGTACGTCTTCTCAGAGAGGGAGAGGTGCTGGATCAGGATGTCCTCACTTTACCACCTGAGGGCCTGGATTCATCGCTGGAACTTCATTTTACACCTCAAGAATCGGGTTTCCAAAAGATAACAATTGAAGTCACGCGCTTGGCTGGAGAAACCACCCACATTAATAATACGGGTGAGTTTTACTTGAGGGTGCTGAAGAGTAAATTAAAACTCCTGTTCTTGGCTGGTGCACCGAGTCCCGATCTTGCCGTTATAAAACGATTGTTACTGGCAGATGAGAATATCAATCTTGTATTACGGACACAAAAGGATGGGACGCGTTTTTACGAGGGAAGGTTTCCCTCATTGGCGGAAACAAAAACAGTCGATATGCTGATACTCATGGATATGCCGGGTCATGATTTAGCCCCTTCAATTTGGGGCAGGATCGTAGAAATGATTCAGCAGGAACATAAACCTTTCCTCATTATCATGGGGAAGCGTGTCGAGAATCAAAAACTGAGAACAGTAGAAAATTTCCTTCCTTTCCGAATTCCCCAAAAAGTATCGGAAAACGTTGTAATCCCTCGTATCACATCAGAGGGCACGGATCACCCTGTCATGAGGGTCCATGAAAATTGGGAGACGAGTTCTGAAATCTGGCGACAACTTCCCCCACTATTTTCGACATGGAAAATCTATAGAATGAAGCCAGGATGTCAAATTCTCATGGATGGTGTATACGAAAGAGGTTCGATATCCGCCTTGCAGGGCAATCATCCCCTTATATTAGCACGTCATGTCGGAGAAGAAAAGTCGCTTGCCATCCTGGGACAGGGACTCTCCCGCTGGGATCTTCTGATGTGGGGGACAGGAGGTTCAAATGAAGTCTTGAAGGGATTCATGGGCAATTCAGTCCGTTGGCTGGTGACTCGGGAAGAAGAGAAGCCCGTACGCATTTCAACAAATAAGACGACCTATCAATCGGGTGAAGAAATTCTTTTTACGGCGCAAGTCTATGACGAAACCTATCAGGCAAAAAGTAAGGCACTGGTCACAGCGGTAATTGGATCATCCCGGTTGCAACTCATGGATGTGGGTGCGGGACGATATAAGAATTCGTATCGATTGTTTGAGAGTGGAACCTATCGTGTCGTGGTGGAGGCCGCCTTTCAGGGGCATCATTTGGGTAAAGATACTGTTGAATTTTCTGTTTCGTCATTCAATCCGGAATTCATGGATACCAGAGCCGATCCTGAACTTATGAAAAATTTGGCACTGACAACACAGGGACGGTTTGGAAATTCTGACAGTCTTTCCACAATGATCAGTGCATTGGATGTATCTCCCCAGCCCGTTTATTCTATAAAAGAAGTCGAGTTGTACAATTATCCCTTGACACTTATGCTAATTGTTCTTTTACTTACGCTTGAGTGGATCGTCAGAAAGCGTAAAGGGATGGTATAATCGATGTTATCTTCGGTGATGAGCCCTGGAGAAGTGTTCGTGAACGATTTTCCAATCACCGTTCCTTTTGAAATATATGGGAAAAAGAATGATAATATCAAGGTAAAAATTTAGCTTATATAAGCTCGGCTTTTGAGACTTGCATTTCGATCATTAAAATTGTATATTTAAATTTAACATTTAGAAGGGATATGCATTGGCTAAGGTTATTACGGTAGCGAATCAAAAAGGAGGTGTCGGGAAAACGACAACTGCGGTTAATCTTGCTGCCTGTATTGGTGTTGCTGAAAAACGCATTCTACTCATTGATATCGATCCCCAGGCCAATGCAACCAGCGGATTGGGGGTGGATCATACCCAAGTCGAAAGAAGCGTTTATGAAGTTCTTCTAAAGAATATAGATATTAATGACGCCATTATACCTACAGCCATAACGTATTTGGACTTACTGCCATCGAGTATCCGCCTCGTCGGTGCCGAAATCGAGTTGGTAAATCTTATCGGCCGGGAGAAAGTCCTTCAGGATGCAATGGGGGATATTCATAAGGCATATGAATACATTTTCATCGATTGTCCTCCCTCGTTAGGATTGTTAACGTTGAACGGCCTTACTGCAGCAGATTCGATTTTAATACCCATTCAATGTGAATATTATGCCCTAGAAGGATTGAGTCAGTTGTTGAAGACGATTCGGCTGGTTCAAAAAAATCTTAATTCCAACCTGGAAATAGAGGGCGTCCTTCTCACGATGTTCGACAATCGTCTCAATCTTTCAAAACAAGTGGTTGAGGATGTGAAAAAGTTTTTCGAAGAGAAGGTATTTAAAACTGTTATTCACCGGAACGTGAGGTTAAGTGAATCTCCGAGTTTCGGAAAGCCTGTCATCTTGTATGATGCTATTTGTAAAGGGACGGAAGATTATATGAGATTGGCTGAAGAGGTTATTAACCATGAAAAATAGGCGGTTAGGAAAAGGCTTAGAGGCTCTAATCCCCCAAGTTTCTTCGGACGAGGAAAAAACACATGGTGATAGACTCTTCGAGGTTGATGTGAAGAAAGTGAGCGTCAATCCATTTCAACCGAGGACGGAGTTCGATAGGAACGGCTTGGAAGGGTTGAAACAATCGATTGTGGAAAACGGGGTGATTCAACCGATCACTGTACGTGAAATAAATGGGGAATACGAACTCATTGCGGGTGAGCGGAGACTTCGTGCCGTACAAGAGCTGGGATTTGGTAAAATACCTGCTTTTATCATGGAAGTGGCTTCAGATGACCAGATGTTAGAGTTGGCCCTGGTAGAAAATATCCAGCGTGAGGATCTTAACCCAATAGAATTGGCCCAGGCTTATCAGCAGTTGTTAAAAAGACATGGTCTGACTCAGGAAATAGTAGCCAAAAAGGTTGGGAAAGATAGGGCCACTGTGGCCAATTTCATTCGCCTCCTGAAACTCCCAACCGATATTCAGCAAAGTCTTCGGAACGGTGAAATTTCCATGGGACATGCCAGAGCACTCATGGGGCTGCCCAACAGTGGAAGTCAGGTTCAAATATGGAAAAAGATCGTAAAGGGCGGATGGAGTGTGCGGGGTGTTGAAAAGGCTGTTCGGGATCATTTGGAAGGGACAAAGAAAATCAGGGTAAAAGAAATCACGAAACGATCATCCTATTTTGATGAGATTGAGGATGAACTCCGCTCTCTTTTGGGGACTCAGGTACAAATCAAACCATCCAGTCGAGGCGGGAAGTTAGAAGTTTCTTATTATTCTGATGAGGACTTGGATCGAATTGTTGAGATGTTGCAAAAAATTGGTTGAGTAAAAGAGAACACATGAAGAGAGGCAGTCGGAAAAAATTCTTTTCTCTCATCTTGGTTCCAGATCAAGAGCAGGATCCCAAGAGCATATCGATGAGTTATACCACCGGTCGGGTGCTCATTGTATTAATGATTTTTTTGAGCCTCCATATTATCGTAGGTGGTATCGGATATTATCGAGTCATTAAGTTGGTAAAAATTTCGAGCAGACTGGAAGAAGAGAATCAAGATTTAACAGCTCGCAATCGAAAGATTGAAAAATTGGTGAAAGTTGTGGAGGATATGGCTCGCACCAGCGATAAGATAAATAAGGCGTTCGGAGTGGAATTGGGGCTGAATGGTAACGCGACTCAAAACATAGGTGCTTTGCGATACAATTCAACCGAGAGAATATCACCTTCAGCCGCCAGCCAGTTGAGTGCCTCCTCGCTGCCCAGACCGGCCGCAGAGATCCAGAACAACCAATATCTTTTAACCGAAACCAGTGGGGATTATTTTAATCCAAAATTTTTACCTACTCATTTGCCTGTCCAAGGGTATCTGACGACCCGTTTTCAACGGGGTGGTAGGTTTCCAGCCCGTAGTCACAACGGAATCGATATCGCCGCCAAGCAAGGGACGGTTATCCGATCTGCCGGAGCGGGTATTGTCGTTTTAGCCGATTGGACTCCGGATTTTGGGAATGTGATTATCATATCCCATGGCAATGGGTATGTCACCTACTATGCCCATGCCATGCGATTGCTGGTTGATCAGGGTACCCGGGTTGACAAGGCAGCTCAGATTGCCTTGTTGGGAAGTTCGGGGAGGAGTTCCGCACCGCATCTTCATTTTGAAATCTGGAAGGAAGGAGAACCATTGGATCCGGAGCGATTTATCTATGCATTACAGCAGAATGGGGGAAATTAAGGTTCTTAAATGAATTGCTTGTTATAGAGATTTGAACAAAAGGATTAGTTGAGGAGAATTGTAGTGAGAGGTAAGACGAATTCAGATGGTGGGCGCGGAGAACTCAATACGATTGTCGGAAAGGGAACGGTAATCGAAGGAGATTTGAGAGTTCAGAGCAGCATGCGAATCGATGGAAGAGTGAAAGGGAAAGTGGCTGTTACGGATACGGTGGTTGTGGGAAAAGATGGTGAAGTTGAAGGACGTGTCAGTGCTAAGCATGTGATGTTGGCCGGTAAGGTTCAGGGTAATGTGATCGCTTCAGGTAAAGTCCTCTTGG
>CAZYTI010000118.1:0-8951 GCA_964650065.1 uncultured bacterium | reverse complement strand
TTTGTACAACCTCAAAGATCGTGAGAGGATAGGCAGGGTCCAGCTTCTCCTTCTGGGGAACATAACCGATCTGCACCCTGCACGACGGATTCGCTTTTGAATTCCAGAGGATTTCTCCTTTCATCGGTTTCAGGATGCCTAGAATTCCACGAATCAGGGTCGTCTTCCCTGTTCCATTGGGTCCGAGAATCCCGAGACACAATCCCTTGTGTACTTGAATGTTCACGTCCTCAATAATGGGTCTGCCATCGTATCCGAAGGTAACGGAATCCAAGTGCAATAATGTCTCTTGTTTGTCTGTAGTATTAATATCACTTATCTCCATGGTTACTTTCTTTCATTTTAATTTATTAATATCCGGTTTCTTTTTCCATGATTTCCCTTCCGGTATCCGCAATGCGTTTCACCATTACGTCAATAAACTTCAAATACGTATCGCATCCCGGTTCGGCATTCACGTGGTGGGGGATGTGAATCACTTTCACATTTCCAACCCTCTCCGCTACATAGTTGGGTATTTTCAAAGAATAGCAGACCTCGATCGTCATCAGTCTGCATTGTTCACCTTTTACAATATTGATGAGGTGGTTGATATGGCTCGGTGTCGGTGGTATGCCGGCACGCTGCTCGACGTAGGATGTCTTTATCCAGCCGAAACGATCTGTTAAATAAGACCAGCCGGGATGGTAGAATACGAGTTTCAAACCTTCTGTCCCCTTCACATATTCCCTCAACTCTTGAATCTTCGTATAAATCTGTCTGATATAATTTTCATATCGGGGTTTCCATTTTTCAGTATAGTCGGGGTAGAGTCCGGACATCTGCTCATAAATGACTTTACACATGAGTATTCCATTGCCCGGATCGATGTGGATGTGCGAGCCTCCCAGGGGATGCAAATCCCCAAGAGCCAGGTCTATTTTAGAGGGCACTTCACAGGGTTTGATGTACTTGCTGCAATCGATGCAACAGGAAGCCCCTCTCTGAATGTTCGGTTTGTTAATGGCAAGCAGAGCACCGGGAATGAAGGCGTGCTCGTATTCAAAACCATTTATAACGAGTACATCACACCGTGTAAGCTTGACAAGGAAACTCGGTTTGAGGGGCACGGCATGATGATTCTCAAGACCCTTCATCAGAGTCTCAACTTCTACATCCTCCCCGCATATGTTCTCGACCATATCCTTCAGATCCGGAGTGCTTGTAACAACCTTGATCTTCTGTGAATAAGATATGTTTGATGTAAATATAATTAGACTCATTAAAAGAAGGAATCTGAGTTTCATTTTATTACTCCTTATCCCAATGTGTGATGTTTATATTGACAACCATGACTTTTTCTATTCATAGGTATGCGTGTGAGATCCCATTACGACAGTCCATTGCAGTACGAACTGCCAGAATTTTTTATCCTCTGTGGTCAGTCCGATAGCTCTTGAAACGGCATTTTTCCATTCCTGCATATCGATGTACTCAATTTGAGCACGGATGCGCTGCCTTTCGCTGGGTTTAAACGATAAGGCACTTCCCAATTGATACGCCATAGCATCTTTCGCGAACCTAAATTCTGACCATCCCCCTAACAAAGATAGGGAAAAACGTCGATTTAACTTATAATCGATATAAGAATAAAATCCCCATGTGTTTTGGCTTTCAACATTTGTGCCCGCTTTAATAAATCTCTCCTGGTTAGCGTACATTTCCGTAGTCCACTCCAATCCTCTGTAAAGTCCGTATTCTAAAGGATACCATCGATAGGTGAAGGCCAATGTTTCCATCGTTCTTCTTAAGTCACGATTTGGTGAATCGCAGAGTCCATACGTATCGATACGAATGCTGTGATCATCGCCCAATTCAAAGAACCAGCGGGAACCCAATGTGTAACTAAAGTTTCTTATCCCTCTATTTCGAAATCGAAATCCTTCGGGCACGCCGAGGTACTGTGCATAAAAACTTTCAGGACCTCGGTCCGTAAACTGGTTAAACATGCCTATCAGGAGTCTCCAGTAAAATTTTGTCGGCGCAAGCCATAAAATTTCTGTTCCGCTTCCCTTATACTGGGGTTCATAATCCAGGAGGACCACATCGTCTTCTTCCAATGCCGGATTTCCCAGATAGTTTTGCATGGTTAAGGGCTGATCGACGAAAGGGAGGTCATGGGTATGTATCTTGTTGAGCCGACCCAAATTTGCAAAAAACTTGCCCCCCCTTATTTGAAGATCATACGGCAGAGATGAGGTCAGGAAGTAGGCTTCTTCGATACTTGTTTCTGCACCCCCTGATATGAGTGCAAATGCGCGTATGAATGGATCGATATTGGAATAGATGTTCAATTCGGCTTCCCGCATTTCAATTTGATTGATGTTCTCATACCCTCCCCTCAGTGTAGCAAAGCGTGCCGGAACCTCGATCATCAATCCCATATGCGGGCTGAGAAGCGCAGGAAACCAGGGGAACTTTGGAGCATCGTAATGACCCACATCACTCAGTATCGCTCCCATTTCGGATTCTTTATCTTGGCTGGTCGTATCCTGTTTCGCCTGGGCAGTAGGTGCCAATTCTTTGAAGATATCCTCAAGGCGTATTTCTTCGGTTTTCTCTTTATCCAATAAGCTGTCTGGTCTGGTTTTCACATGCTCCAATTGGGCAATTCTTGCTTCGAGTTCTACAATTCGTGAATCGTATATTCTCTTTGTTTCTTCAATCTGTATTTGTAACTCCTTTTTTATTCTTTGTAATTTTTTATCTTTCTCCTGTTTCTCCTGTGAATGAAGTGGAATCGAAAATAATATGAAACCAATTATTATGATTACACTTTTCCAAAGTTTTATTTTTATAAAACTTCTTTTGCGAATTAAGTTCTGAGTGATAAGTATAGGAGAAAGAGAAAAAGCCGTAAGACAGACAAAGTGTCTCATTTGACTCTCCTTTCTTTCCTCAATGCAAATCGATAACGATTATTCGAGATGCATGTATCAAATGTCTTTGATGAATCAGGTTGTGATTAGGCGATCTGAGGTGGGGCTCTTGATAAATTAGTGGTTTGGAAGTTTTGTTTAGTTAATACGATAGATTGAATTGTTGGAGTGTGATCTATGAAAACCAGTGGATCGATAAGTGCATCCAACACCGTACTCGTACTGGTATCATTCTGTTGGGATTGAACTTGCCACTTACAGGCAGGACAATTCTCGTGAAAATCGAAGTCGGGTTCGTGGTTATGGCTGATGAAGGTTAGAATACCTACACTTATGTAATTGACTAAAAGCAGTATAAGTAGGAGAGCACGCCATGATATTTTGAATGCAGTTTTCATCACAAATCATACAGATAATTTGCTATTAAAGTTTCTGTCGTTTAAATATATATTAAGAATATGAAATATGCAAGCATTTAATTTCATGTTTAAAAAGTCCATCCAACTTTCGATCAAGTTCATCGTTTGAGTGAAACGTATGGGTGAGCAAATGACTTGACTTTTAATAATCTTCAACTTCCCAAGAAGACAAATTCTCCTGTATCATCCAGCAACTTATATTTATCCAAATACCGGCGCCAGTTATTCGTTACGTAATCCACTCCTTCGAGTAAGGTTTTAAAATCTCCTTCGGAGGTCACCGGAGAAAAAGATATCCTGACCCATCCTGGTTTGATACCGATATGGCCCTTCACCAACTGTGACTGTATTTGATGAGAAACCACTTTGTCAATGCCCAAAAGGTCATGTCCGTATGGGCCGGCGCACATACACCCTGCCCTGGCCTGAATGCCATAAAGATCATTCAACAAAGTGGTGATAAGGTTGTGATGGGCATCCTTGACGATAATAGACAGGATGCCGAGACCTTCAAGGCGGTTATGCCCGAGAAGCGTGATATGCGGGTTATTGCGCCATTGCTCACAGGCCCGGCGTAAATAGCTGTGTTCAATTTCCTTGGTTCGCTCAATACCTATCCGTTCCTTCAGGTCGAAGACAAGCCCGGCCTGGATACCCTGTATGATTGGGGGTGTCCCTCCGCTCTCTCTTGCTTCGATATCCGGTAAGTACCGGTGTTCCCAGGGAGATGTATATAGCACGGTTCCTCCCCCTGGCTGGGATGGGACCTTATTTGTGAAAAGTGCTTTCTTGGCAATGAGTACGCCGGGGGTCCTGGGTCCGCCTGTGAACTTGTGGGTAGAGATGAACACACCATCCTTGTAGGCCAGGTGGGCATCGGGATCATGTGCATTGACAGGATTCATGTCAATGACTTCGTAAGGGCCGGCAGCGGCGAAATCGAAAAAGGCTAAGGACCCGTGACGGTGGAGGATTTTGGCAATTTCATTTGTGTCGGAGGTTACGCCGGTGACATTGGATCCGGCTGAGAAAGTGCCGATCTTGAAGGGGCGATGTGCGTACTCAATAAGTTTCATTTCCAGGTCTTCATGGCTGATTTTACCTTGCTCATCGAATTCGACATACACCGTATCGCCGATTGTCTCGCGCCAGGCCAAGTCGTTTGAGTGATGCTCCATCAGGCTGCTGAAGATGACAGGTCTGGCTTGATCCGGGATTCTGGAACGCAATGAAAACTTGTCATCCAACTGATCGGGCAGTCGGATCCCGAGGATACGGATCATTTTATTTATGGAGCCCGTGCAACCCGAACCGGTGAAAATGACTACATCCTTCTCGGAGGCGTTCACATAAGCACCAATCCGTTTTGCAGCTTGATGGTAATATCGGGTCATTAACCGGCCCGAGTACGTTGATTCTGTGTGAGTGTTTGCCATATAGGGAAGCACCTTCTCGTTCAACTCGTCTTCAATATCACGAAAGAGGCGTCCAGAGGCGATGTAATCGAAATAGGCGATCCGTTTTTTACCAAAGGGTGTCTCGATCATAGCATCGCTTCCAATGGTGCGATCATACAGAAGCTTGCGAAAAATTTTTTCTTCCGCATCGTTTTTTGATGTATAAGTTGTAGTGAGGATTACATCGTCCGATTTATGAAGAGTAACCAGCCTATCGTCGTACACGATGTCTCCTTTTTCAAAGATTTAGAGTTTAGACTGTGATCCCAAACTCGATAAATGTGATGTTGAGGAGGTTAAGGTGAAATCATTGAACATCGAATCAGTTCAATTTAGGGCATCACTACAAAGAGAAGTTGCAACCTAAGCCTGTCATCCGATTTGTATACTTAAAAAATTCATCGTTGGAAGTGTTATTGATCTGGTTATAATACAGAAACACAATCAGTCCTTTAACAAATCCTTTCAAAGGAATTGTCTTTCGGATAGAGATCCAACCTGTCTTCAGAGTATCTCTTCGTAACAGTTCTTCTATGGGACTGCCCTCGAGATCATAGGCGGGTCTGTCATATCTTTTTAAACTCGATTCAGCTCCCAGTTTCAGTTGAGTGTTCCAGGGAAGCATTTGTGTTAATTCAAGAGAGATCTTATCACTGTTATAACTATATGGATCGTCGAACAATATATCATTTGTTTCATATCCGGAATCCTGACCAGATAGAACACGACTGCCGCCTTTGGGATTTCTGTGAATAGTGCCCTCGATGGCCAAACCGGTTTTAACTCCGATAGACTGTGCTAAACGAAGGGATCCAATCCATTGGAAAACACCGTCTCGTGATGATTCGACCTGCATGATCCGGGTCAAGGTCTGCTCATTACCGGATTGATTGTTGTTCCTTCCCTGTCCGTGACCATTTCCGGGCATTCCTCCGCTAACAGTTTCGAGAATGATCTCTTCGCTGATGAGGGATTCGGTAAATTTCTTAAAACCCGCCTGCATTCTACCGATGATTGTTGTTCTGGTTTTCAGGAAGAAACTTCCCCTAATAAATCCCTGGGTCTCCCAAAAACTGAACTGAGAAAGCTCCTCATAATCTTGAAATCGAACCAGGGCCCCAAGCACCCAAATGCCGTTACCATCAAAACGAAGATTCAGGTAACCCTGGGCATGTTTGTAATCATAATATTTATACTCATCCTTGTTGTATCTCTTCCCTCCTCGGATTCCCCACAATAAAACGGGTCCGGATTCACCCATAGATCGGTTGCCTGTGATCCCCAGGTTATGATAATGATACTGACGGGTCGTAAATTCATTAAAAAGGAACGCAGAACCTTCATACAATAACCTTGCGCCACCTTTCGAGTTAGAGTGGTCATAGAAAAGCGTTATATTGGGCTGATAAATCACATCGGCGAGGTTCTCATAATTCCGAAAAGTATTTCCGTCCGCTACGGTCCAGAGATTAATATTCAGGCCCACTTGAGAAAAACCATCGGAAATCATTGTGCAGGACATAGCGACGATTAAGATGAAAAAAGTAAAAGGTCTTTTATTTCGCATCGTTTATCCTTTTTTAAAAATAGTTATTTTTTTCCTTTCTTTCCACCACGTCTTCGCATTCGATGTAATCCACGGTCATCTGCAATTCCATCCCCATCCACATCGATGAACAAGTCCATTTTCTGCCGCCCTTGACCCTGTATGTGCTTCCTGCCGGCAAAATGATCATTCATGCCATCACTGTTCTCATCGATAAAATGAGAATCTTTAATCCCTGTTTCTTCATCAATATTGCCATAACGATAACCATACAGATCCCGGTCAGAATAAGGAATGCCTGTGACATCATTGTGGCCATCATCGTCCACATCCAGTACATGCTTTCTTAGTTCCCTACCACTCAACTGCCCAACTTTTTCATCCCCGATACCGTCACCATCCCTGTCGATCCACCGACTCATTTTTTTAAATATCTCTCCAAGACGGTCGTTAACGCCATCACCGTCTGAATCGATCCAAAAATCGTTGATGGCGTCACCGTCTTTGTCTTCATATTTAAAATGGTATGGATAGGGTTGCCCTGATTTATCATTTATTCCATCGCCATTTACATCCGTAAAGAGGTCGTTTACCCCATCCAGATTCTGGTCAATATAACCGATAGCATCTTTTTGTGATTGTAATGAAGCAAATACACTGCTCAATCCAATCAAAATAAAAAGAATGACGGTAAATGTAGTTCGAAATATTTGCATGCCAATAATATACTTTTAATAATTTTGATTGTCAAATTCTTTTATACAATTATAATCCTGTGTACTAAAATGAATTCATCACCAATAGTATTAGCCGGGATGCCTGTCATCCCGGCTAATCTGGTGAACCGATGAAATATTATTTCCCACGACCTTTACCCAATCCTACGGGACCTGTGCCAGTACAAATGCCCGTGCCGGTGTTAGAGCCGCCTCGGAATCCTCTTAACAATTTGGATCCCATTGCTGATCCGGCTTGACGTAGGCCATTACCCATTCTTTTCCCGCTACCGTCCTGAGGACGGACATAGTCAGGATCTTGTCCGTTGGGAATGCCATCCCCGTCAAAATCCTGGGCATAGTCATTGATGCCGTCACCATCGGTATCGACAAAGCCATGTCCCCGTCCAAAACCGGAGCGTACATAATCAGGATCCTGTCCGTTGGGGATACCATCACCATCATGATCGGCGGCATTGTCATTGAAACCGTCGCCATTTGCATCCACAAATGGGATGCCGCGGTTGCCTTTACCCGCGCCAGTTGGATCACAGGTCTGCGCGTGAACGGATTGTCCCATCAGGACCATGGCTGCCAGCATTGCCGCGGCAGTGAGCAGAAGTCTGTTGTTGCGCTTCATGATTTTCTCCTTTGCTGTTTGGTGTTTCTGGTTACTTTTGTTTGTCTTCTGCCCCAGGTTTAAGCAACAGTTGTGCCACACTAAATTTACCGCACATTAACCAATTATATTCAGGTACATAACAAACATTATCAAGAAAACATTTAAATTGAAAAGTCCTTGAAGTTCGACTTTATCGTCGAATCCTTTCGACCTTTGTGTCGAATCGCATGAAGATGAAATCGGATATCAAAACTATCCAATCCCTATTGAAATTAAATTGTTTCCAAAAGAAGAAACTTGCCGGAAAAGTAAACATGGCACTATGGTCAATAGCCCTTGAGTGGAATCGTGTCATTTTCCGGAGAATCTATAAAGTTCTTGACATGAGAGAAATTATTTCTTAGGTTGGCGGAAGAAAGCACTCATTTCGCAGCCTTAAGTATGAATTAAGAATAGTGAATGGAAAATGAAACTCAACTTGTAATACTATGTGGCAGGTTAAAAATTAATTTAGTAACCAGAGGAGAAGAGAATATGTCTTTGATTGAATTGAAACAAGTTGCAAAAAACTATCAAATGGGAGAGATGTCCGTTCGGGCCCTGAGTGATATTGAACTGGATATCGATGAACAGTCATTCGTCTCATTTGTGGGTCCATCCGGCAGCGGTAAAACGACATTGCTCAATCTCATCGGTTGTCTCGACAAACCTTCCTCCGGGGAGGTGATTGTGAACGATACATCGGTGAATCGTTTTTCTAATCGAGAAGCGGCACAGTTTCGAGGCCGGCATCTCGGATTCATCTTTCAAAATTTCAATTTGCTGCCCGTGTTGACCGCCTATGAAAATGTGGAGTATCCGCTTATCATGGTGCAAAATATTCCGGCAAAGGAACGTCCGGAACGCATTATGCATTATCTGGAAGCCGTAGGTATGACAGATCAGAAGGACAAATATCCTTCTCAGCTATCGGGCGGACAAAGCCAGCGGGTTGCAGTAGCCCGGGCGCTCGTCACCGATCCTAAATTGGTGTTGGCGGATGAGCCCACTGCCAATCTGGACCATGCATCGGCCTTTAAAGTGATCGAGCTGATGAGACAGATGCAGCAGGAATTCAAAACAACCTTTGTATTCTCGACCCATGATCCCAAGATCGTCAAGGAAGCAGAAATTATCTATACCCTCGAAGATGGCAGGCTCGTGGATAAAAAAAATGCCGCTTCTTCAAATCAATAGAGAGGACAAGAAAATGAAAAATATTTTTAAAATAGCC
>CAZYTI010000117.1:0-8971 GCA_964650065.1 uncultured bacterium | reverse complement strand
CCTCAGTGGGCCGGTTTTTATTATATCCACCTGTCTCCATGATGGTATTCCAGGCCGTCTCACCGGAGGCTTCTCCGATGATTTCATCCATATGCTCCTTTGGCATCATTGTCCAGTATAACCAGGGCGTATACTGTGCCGCTGCCGTTCCTCCTAAAATCAAGATGCAGACAATCACTGTGATGAGTCTTCTCCGTTTCATTCGTCATCTCCTTCCATTAATTATGTTAACAACATTCTGTGGTATTTTTTATTTAGTATTTCCACACGGAACTATCCTCCCCCTCGGGAGCATATTTGGTGATATGTTCTTCAAACAGTCTGATGAGTTCCGCACCCCGGGGCATCCAGCAATGGCCTTCACCATCACCATATTCGACGACTCCGTCGTAATAGGGAGCCTCCGTACTTTCAAGGAATTCTTCCAACAGCACGACCCCGAGATTGAGATAGGCATTGTCCATATCACCGGTGTAGAGATGAATTTTACCCTTCAGCTTGGGTCCCAACCAGGACCAGTTTTCCCCGATAATGAGGTTGAGATCATACTTTTTCCAATGTTTGGCCACTTCATGATCGATCTCTCCGGTCCGCCAATGCCATAGGGGTTTGGGATACCCGTCCTCACCCACAGGAGTGTATAACGCTTCCCAAATGGCCCACTGTAATCCCGACCGGTTCTTATCCCCAATGACCTGCTCGAAATACAATCGATTCCGCATCGTGAACATCACATCACCATCCGTGGAGCGGGTTTCCGGAATTTCCACCTTCATCCAATCATAGATCCGGTAGTAGAAGTTTTCATCTTGGTAAACATTTTGCAGTTGAAACCTACGAAAATCCACCGGATCGGGACAGCCCGTCCAGGTACCCCCGAAGAAATCGGGGTAAAATACCTGCAGGGCCAGGGATTCCCACCCACCCGTTGAACCTCCGGACAACACCCGGGCATAAGGCTTGCGAATAATACGAAACGCTTCCTCGATGCGGGGAATGAGTTCCTCCATAATGGCATCACCATACGGCCCCACATTGGGCGTGTTCACCGCATACGAATCGTCGTAATAGGGACAGGGATGCTGCCATGTCACGGCGATCATCCGGGGACAATCATCCGATGTCCAGAATTTATAAAAATCCCATCCCCCTCGTCCCCTTCGATCCTCTCCCCCTGGTTTTTCTTCCCGGAATCCATGGGGGGCTCTGAGAGAAAAATGCCCCTGAATGTAATTCACCGGATATTGGACATCGGGATGGCCATCGTACCCTTTGGGTAAAAGGATCGTCGCCCCGAGATAGATGGGTTGACCCCAAAATTCGGTCAGTATTTTACTTTCAAATTTGATGCGTTTCACCCATTTTGTGTCCGGTGGAATAGTGACGGGAGGGATAACATGGTCACAGTTCAATCGAATGGGTTGTGCTTTGGAGGGATCAATCTTTACTTTTCTCACTTCACTGTAAAGATTTCCGGGAGACCGGTTCCAACGCTGCCCTTCCCATTGATCATTGTGCATCCACAAAGTATGACCATCAGAACGATTGAACTCCGTATAGATATTGATAAAACCCTGAACGTAGTACTCCCCTGCGGGAATCATGCTTATTGATTCCAATGGATATCCAAATACCTCATCATCGATAACGGCTCCCTTCCCGGGTTCCAAAGCAACGACGTTTTTCCCCCAAATGGGAACACCGGTATAGCCGGTCTGAAAACGGAGTTCCCTTTCGTCATCTTTAGAAATAATGGCATACACCCGGCCTGTAATGGGATCGGGATGTGCTTTGGCAGGAAAAGTAACCTCAAACTTCAACTCAGTCCTGGTCTGTGCACCAGCATGAGGCACATGGAAATGTAATTCGACGAACAGACAAATAGTCACGACTATTCCCAAGACTGAAAATGGCTTTTTGATACTTTTCATTTCTTATACCTCAATTTAATTTTTAGACAAAATTTGAATTGCCTTATCTAAAATCGTGTCTCTGCCGATTATCGAATCCCATTCAGTGATCCATACGGGAATATCCGGGGGTATTCCTGTACCTTCAAAATTCTCATACTCAGATGTCAGTTCCTTGGCCGTGGGTATCCGGTAGACCCACCCGTTGGGGAGTTCCCGGGTAATGGGCTGGCCCCCCAGACCTCCACTGGTGGTATCTCCGATCACCGTGACATGGGGACACACCCTCAAACGGAGGATGAATTCTTCTGTAGCACTGGCCGAAAAACGATTGGTCAACAGCACGGTCGGTTTGGTGAACCGGTGATTTCCATCAGCTTCAGTGTAATCCGGGATGAAATCTGTGAAATCGGTATGCCGTGGTCCGTTTCGGAACCGCCAATAGCGAAACAACCGCCTTTCATCTGTTAATCGGCTCGCTACCAGTTGGGCATGGGAAGAAATCCCTCCGTCGTTATCACGAACATCCAGCACAATTCCCTTGAGATCCGTCAGACCCTGCAGAATCGTATCAAAATAATCAAAAGACACCTGGATGTCGGGCTTACCAAATGTCCTTATGTGGATATATCCCAAATCGTCGTTCAATTTCCCATAAGTAAAAATATGATATATTTCGTAATTAACAAGATAATTCTCTTTAATATGATCCAATTGAAAATGATGCCGATAATCTCCCTGTATTAAATCCCAATACCGATAATCGCCCCAGTGGGTCCTGAGCACAGCATGCATATCCTTTAATTGCAATAACATGGCTCCCACAAACCGGGACAGTTTTAAATCATCGGTGTAAATGTTTATCTCGCGTCTATAGGCACTGTAGAGGGAATCCCAATTGACGTCCTTATCATCAAACCGGGCGTAATGTTCATCATAATCCTTCCAAAGCAAATCAAAATTTTGAAACGGCGTATTCTCCGGATCCGATCCGAGTATCAGTTTACCACACGACAAGGTCATTATAATAATCATGAAAAGAATATATATAATGATCAATTGTTTCATTCTATCCCTAATATGAAACTGAATTTCTTTCAGTGTATTTCCGTGTCATTCCGTGGTGATTCATTCAGTTTAAAAGGAATAATAAACCTCCAAACCAATTTCATTCATCACCGTACCGGTTTTTCGATAATCCTCATATGTATAAAACACGAAAGAATACTTGCCCCTTACGGCCATTCGTCTAAAAAAAATCAATTCATAAAACGCCGACAATCGAATTTGCCAGTATTTATTGATAAAAACGAACTTTCCCGACTCCAATCGTTCACCAAAAGTCATGTCAACGGGATGCCTGTCTTCACCCTCCGGTGGACCCAGTGCGTAACCGGGCCTGGAGATGAAGGTCAACAAAGGTGAAGCCATTTGAATACACCATTTTTCCCACAGATTCATTTGGTACTCAACCATGAATGCAAGGTTCCAGGAAGACACGACTTCATAGGAAAACACATCCAAATGGGCCTCGTCATAATAGGGTTGAAAAGAGCTGTACCGGTCGTAGTAGAAACTGTTCCAGGAACCTCCGACGAAACATTTCAAGTTATTGGAAAACCCGGTTACACGACGATAATAACGATATTCGAATTCCCCCATATATCCATATATTTTGTTGGGAAAGCAACAAAAAAGTTTTCCACTGTGATAAGATAGGAATGCCGAGTGGCGATGGGTGTCGCCCACATACTCATAGACCAACGACAATGGAATTCGAATGCCGTCGTAGATCAGTGGAGAAACCAGACGATCCCGGGTTTCCAGGATTCCCACACCCACATGAAGACCGGCATAATGTTTCTTCTGCTGTGCAAGCATATGAGAATTCATGTGCAGATTGAAAATGATGCTAAATATACCGATGAATTTAATAATACCCTTTTTTTTGTTTTTCCTCATTTCAAATTCTTTACACTTATCTCCATAATGGAATAATTGAAACAGATTATGAAATCCGATCAAGACGTGAATCCTCACAATAGCGGAAAAATAAAAGAGGAAAAATAAATTAATATTTCCACTTTGAGGTATCTTCCCCACCGGGAGCCATTTTCGTGATGTGCTCCGCCATCAATTTCAACAGATCAGGTCCACGAGGGCCCCAGCAATGGGGTTCTCCGTCTCCATATTCTATGATGCCGGCATAATAGGGATCTTTGGTCTTCTCAAGAAAATCTTCCAGGAGATTTACGGCCGGATTGAGATAAAAAGTGTCCATGTCCCCCGTGTAAATATGGAGCTTACCGACGAGTTTGGGACCGAGCCAGGACCAGTTTTTCTCTGTGTAATATCGGAGATCGTAATGTTCTTTCCAGTATTCGGCAACCTTCTGATCTATCTCGCCCGTCATTTGATCAAACAGAGGTTTCACATATCCATCGGATCCTATGGGACCGAAGGCTGCTTCGAAAATGTCGATCTGGCCCCCGGACCGACTCTTTGTGCCTAAAACGAGTTCCGTATGGTTTCGCTGTTGATAGGTAAGCCTCACAATCCCATCTGGTGATCGATCACTGGACGTGGGCACCTTCAGCCAGCCAAATTCTTTGAAATAGGCATTCTTATCCTTGTAAATATTCACGCACTGAAAGTACCGAAAATCGACCGGATCCGGACACAGGGTAAACGTACCCCCAAAAAAATCGGGCTGATAGAGCTGCAGCATCAGGGAGATCCAACCGCCCGTGGAGCCACCCGATAGCACCCTGGCATAGGGTTCTGGAATGATCCGAAATGCCTTCTCGATTCGAGGGATGAGTTCCTGCATAATGGCGTCCTGGTATGGGCCCACGTTGGGTGAATTTACGGCATAGGAATCATCGTAGTAGGGACAGGGATGCTGAAATGTCACGGCGATCATGCGGGGACAGTCGTCCGAAGTCCAATATTTGTAAAAATCATAACCACCCCTTCGCCATCGATTCTGATCCCCCGGATCTTCGGAACTGAATCCATAGGGTGCACGGAGAGAAAAATGCCCCTGTATATAGTTCGCCGGATAATAGACATCGGGATTCGACTCATAATCTTTGGGCAATAAGACCGTCGCACCCAAATAGATGGGCTGTCCCCAGAATTCTGTGAGCATTTTACTCTCAAATTTAATCCGTTTTACCCACCTGGTATCGGGTGGTATCTCGACAGGGGGGATGACCTGATGACAAACAAGATCGATCGTCTGATTCGCAGAGGCATCGATGCGGATTTTCTTCACGTCGCTGTAGAGATTGCCCGGGGATCGATTCCACCGCTGTCCTTCCCACTGATCATTGTGCATCCAGAGGGTATGTCCGTCCGACCGCCTGAACTCGGTGTAAACATTCAGATATCCCTGCACATAATACTCACCATCAGGTATGTATTCGATGCTTTCCAGAGGAAAGCCGAACACTTCACCATCGATGACGACCGACTCCCCGGGTTTCTGGGAGTGGACATCCTGACCCCACATCAGTACCTCATTGGGATATCGCTGTAACCTCGGTTCCCTCCCGGGATCCTTGGAAATCATCAGAAACACCCGCCCGGTGATGTCCTTGGAATGGATCTCCGAAGAGAATGAAATGGCAAATTTCAAACCGGATTGACTCTTAGCCAAAGCATTCGATAACTGAATGCTAAGAAAGAGGATCAAAATTGGAATGATGAATTTTTTTGATTTCAATTTCTCCTCCTTTTTAAATTTTTGAATATTGTGAACTCTGACGCTATTCCCCGCCATAATATGGAGGGCTCTCATGCTATTTTGAATAGCCCCGTCCTTCAGGACGGGGACTTTAGAAACAAATATAAATAAGGGGTTTCAACCCCTTATTACAGTCCAGTTAAAGTTAATACTCCCACCACAATGTCTCCACATCGCTGGGGGTGTTGGTCGCAATATGTGCTGCAAAAAATCTCAACCGCTCCGCCTGGGTGAACGGACCCGACCAGCAGTGGGGTTGACGGGGTGCATACCATATAAATCCGGCGTAATGGGGATCTGTGGTATTCTCTAAGAATGCTTCCAGCAGATGTACGGCATTATTCAAATAGAACGAATCCATATCACCCGTAAAGATATGGATCTTCCCCCGTAATTTAGGTCCCAGGGTCTTCCAATTCATTCTCAAAATATAATGCAAATCGTAATTTTCTTTCCAATACTGGGCCACTTCGGGATCTATAAATCCTGTCTCCTTGTCATATAAAGGCTTAAAATAGCCGTCCTCCCCAACAGGTCCATACACTGCGGACCAGATGTCGAACTGTTCACCGGACCTCCCCTTGGTACCCCGGACCAATTCGTAGGTATTCTTTTGCTTTGCGGTGAGGCGGGGAGTACCATCGGGATATCTCACCGATATCGTGGGTACCTTCACCCATCCGTTTTGCCTGTAGTAAGCATTGGTATCTTCATAGATATTGAACCCCTCCACATCGCTGAAATCGACAGGATCTGGACAATAACCGAAGGCCCCTCCGAAAAAGTCGGGATAGAAAATTTGAAAAGCCAGGGCTTCCCAGCCGCCGGTAGATCCTCCCTCCAGAATTCTGGCGTAGGGTTGCCGGATGATACGAAACCGGGATTCGATTTCCGGGATCAGTTCCTCCATGATGGCATCACCGTAGGGACCGCAATAGACCGAGTTGACCGCATAGGAATCATCGAAATAGGGGCATGGGTGCTGAAACGTGACCAGAATCATCCTGGGAAAATGATCCGATGTCCAGTCCTGGTAGAGCTCGTATCCCCTCCTGCCCCGTCGATCATCACCCCTGGGCGGTTCTGTCCGGAAACCGTAGGGCGCCCGGGTGGAAAAGTGTCCCTGAATATAATCCACGGGATAATAGATGGCCGGATGATTGTGGTATCCCTTGGGAAGTAAGATGGTTGCACCCAGGTAGATGGGTTGTCCCCAGAAATCTGACAGGATTTTACTCTCGAACTTGATCCGTTTTACCCATTCAGTATCGGGAATGGGTTTGATGGGTGGAATCTTATGGATGGCATTTAATTTGACATGAAACCCTCTCTTGGGATCGATATGGACCTTTTGAACATCGCTGTATAGATTGCCCGGCGAACGGTTAAACCGCTGGCCTTCCCACTGATCGTTGTGCATCCATACCACGTGACCATCGGCCCGTTTGAATTCGGTATAGATGTTAACGAATCCCTGCACATAGTAATCCCCCGGAGGGAATTCTTTGAGACTCTCAACCGGAAAACCCAGGACGGTATCGTTTATGGTGACGGATTCGCCAGGCTCTAAATTCTCAATATCGAGACCGAAAAAAGGAACACCGCTCCTTCCGATTTGCAGTCTGGGTTCCCGCTCCTTATCCCGGGATATCATGACATAGACCCGGCCTGTGACAGGCTCTGTGTGGACGGATTCATTAAAGAAGATTTCAAACCGTGTACCCTCCACAATGTGTGTTTCCTGTTGCGAGGTGCATCCGATGAAAATGAGAAGCATGAGAGTCACTGAAAATGTAATTATATCACATCGTCGGATAGTCATCGCATCACCTCCGGTTTTTGAGTCCACCAGGATATATCCTCATCCTCTTGCACGTTGCCCAAAATATGTTTGGCAATGAATTGAATGCGCTCCAGTGTTGTGAAATCGCCGCTCCAGCAGTGGACCTTTCTGGGGCCATATTGAAAAAATCCCGGATAATGAGGATTTTCGGTCCTTTCCATGAATTCCTGAAGTTTGTGCACCGGATTGTTGAGATAATAGGTGTCCATATCACCGGTATACAGGTACAATTTCCCTTTTATTTTAGGACCCAATGTAGACCAATTTTTCTCTAAGATATATCTCAAATCGTAATTCTCCTTCCAGTATTCGGCAACCTCAGAATCGATCTTGCCCGTCTTTTTATCGATGAGCAATTTGGTATAGCCATCCTCTCCCACAGGACCCCATACGGCCTGCCAGATATCCCACTGCTCACCGGACCTTCCATGCGTACCCAGGACAAGCTCGTATTGTTGAATCTGCTGGGAAGTGAGTATCAGAGATCCATCGGCTCGACGGCTGTCCGGAATAATCACCTTGGTCCAATTGAGCATTCGATGAAATGCATTGGTATCCTCGTACACATGGACGCCCTCCACATCGCTGAAGTCCACCGGATCGGGACAGTAGATGAAAGCCCCCCCGAAGAAATCGGGATAAAAAACCTGAAGGGCCATGGCTTCCCATCCGCCAGTGGACCCCCCTTCCAAAACACGAGCCCAGGGATCCCTGATGATTCGAAATTTTGACTCGACTTCCGGAATCAGCTCCTTCATGATGGCATCCCCATAGGGACCGCAATTGGCCGAGTTGACCGCATAAGAATCATCGAAATAGGGACAGGGATGTTGAAATGTCACATAGATCATTTCCGGACATGCTTCGTCGATCCACGCCTTGTAAAATTCAAAACCCCTTCTGGCCCGGGGATTATCACCACCCGGATCGTCCGTCCGAAATCCCCCGGGAGGCCTCAAGGAGAAATGCCCCTGTTGATAATTAACAGGATAAACCCTGTCAATATTTTCATCGTAACCCCTGGGGAGCAGTATGGTAGCCCCCAAATAGATGGGCTGGCCCCAGAATTTCGTCAGGATATCACTCTGGAATTTGATGCGTTTGACCCACCTGGTGTCCTGTGGAATCTGGACGGGAGGTATCACATTGTCACAAATCAGCTTTACTGTTTGTTCCCTGGATGGATTGATGGTGATTTTAAAGACATCACTGTGGATGTTCCCCGGCGATCGGTTCCACTGCTGCCCTTCCCACTGATCGTTATGAAGCCATATGGTATGGCCGTCTGAGCGTTGGAATTCTGAATAAATATTCACGAAACCCTGTACAAAATACTCACCCGGTGGAATCTCTCTCAGGCTCTTCAGAGGAAAGCCCAACACCTCAGCGTCGATTACAGCAGCTTCGCCCGGATCAAGATTCTCGACATCCATCCCGAAGAATGGCGAACTTCGGGACCGGCGTGTCTGA
>CAZYTI010000116.1:0-8991 GCA_964650065.1 uncultured bacterium | reverse complement strand
TAACTATAGCGATTAAAAAATGTCTTGACTTTTAACTAAAAAACTTTGTGGTAAACACCACGTATTTCATCCCGGCTCCTTTGGCTGCTCTGGCCCATTTCCCGGGATTAAATTTCACAGGATTGAAAGTCTTCTCCAAATCCTCATATTTCTTCTTATACTCCACATAATCGTCCATATTCCTTCGGCACCAGCCTTCATCCTCGGCACAGATAGACCACGATTCCACCACACCCCACTGGCTGTAGGGTCCCCAGTGCATCAGAAGGCCGAACTTGATGTTCTGCCATTCCTCTAATTTTTTCAGGACCAGCGGATCGGTTTCCCTGATATACTTCTGGTTATCATGTTGAGCCCAAAGGACCATGTTAAACAGGAGAGTGAATAGAATCATGATGCACATCTGATTTTTCATATTATTATCCTCCTCTATTCCGTAAAGCGTGAAGCGTTAAGCGAACTGAAAAACGCCCAACGCTTTACGCCCAACGCTTTACGCTCCACGCTTTACGCTTCACGCTTCACGCTTCACGCTCCACGCTTTACGCTTTACGCTTTACGAATAAATATCCGTTTTGATATAGATACTTCCTAATATTTAATATCATCACGGCCCACCGTCATCCCGATATGCCCCACTGGTTTACCCATGGTATAAAACTCACCACTACCCGCCGTCATGCCAAAAAAGTCCACATTCTCTACCCTAAGTCGACCGTTTTCGTCACAAGCACCTTCATGAACCGTCGTAGCCATAACCTCCGCCAGGAAAAGAGTGCGTACCGGTGGTACATCGATGGTATTAAAAACCTTGCATTCCACATGGATGGGTGATTCCACGACAGTAGGTGCATCTACATGTGCCGCTTTTCCACGAGTGAGTCCCGATAAGTTAAATTTATCAGCCACTTTACTGGAATTCATGTCGACCCGGTCGAAAGCCTCCACGATTTTTGCGGTAGGCACATTGAGCACAAATTCACCGGATTGTTTTATGAGTTCGCCCGCCACATGTGCTATTTCTACACTGATACCGACCTGTGGAGGTTTTCCGTTGACCACGAAAGTCCACACCACCGAGATCTCATCCGGATCCTTCGGTTTCCCATTGACAGTCAGAAGAATGGCCGGAACCGGTGGAATCATAGGACCCGGCTCTGCAAGGATTCGTCTCGGCGAACGGCTGTTTGTGCATGACACACCACCCGAATAACCCAAACCCGCTAATCCGGCCATCAGGGAAATCGATGAAGCCTTCTTTAAGAATACTCGTCGTGTTTCTTGATTGTTGATTTCTTGCATTTTTCACCTTTTATTGGTGTAATTGTTATTTGGAGTTTTCATCATCGAAGTTTAATCCAATTTTAAAATGCCCTCACTCAACCATAATCTCATCAAAAAATATCCACGCCTTCCCCCCGGCTCCCTGGTGCCACTCCGGACATGTGTCCAGATTTCTTGCAAACACACGAATAAATCGTGCCTCATTCTGCCCGAAGGTTTCTGAGAAATCTTGTATCATTTTAAAATGATTTTTTTTAGTCTTACCATTCACGAGACGCTTTCTACTTTCAAAGGACACACCATATTTAGAAAGGGCGAACTCCATGGATGTGGGATAAAAGATCCAGGAACCCTGATCCTCCAGACAACCCACGGTTATTTTCGTGATTCGATGCAGAGATCCCAGATCAATGACGACGTCCAGGTCATCTCCTTCGATACCGATCCATCCTCCATCCTTAAAATCCGATATCCCCCGAATACCATCGGTAAGGGCCTTGAGTCCATGCTCATTGTATTGGATGACTGCAGCATTCTGCTTGCTTAATTCTTTTCCCACGGCCAGATGCACGATCGTCTTTTTCTCATAGACCTCTTTCGGAAGCCCCCAATTGGGTTTCTCCAGATCACAAAAGTCGTCCAGGTTCTGCATATGCTGGCTCAATAAAATGGTTAAGGCCTGGAGACGGGGACCATTTCGATCATCCGAAGCCAGATTATTCATCTCATGGGGATCATTCCTGAGATTGAACAACTGGGCCGTCTGGACTCCTTTCACATTGTATCGGATCAATTTCCAATCATCGTCCGTGCGAACGCCCCGCTGGAGTTTGGTGTAGGCTAAGAAAAGCGAATCCCGGATTTTTTTCTGTCTTCTCTTGATGATTGGATAGAGACTTATTCCTTCATTCGTCTCAGGCATGGGCAGACCCAACATTTCACAGAGTGTGGGAAAAATATCCAGCACGTAGCAGAGGGCATTGCTTTTCCTATCTTTTGGAATTCCCGGTCCGCATAGAACCAAAGGCACCCGAACACTGTGATCGTAGAGATTCTGTTTACCCAATAATCCATGCTGACCCACTGCCAGGCCATTGTCCCCCGCTAACACGATGATGGTATTATCGGTCATGCCTCGCCTTTCCAGTGTATCCAATATCCGTCCAATCTGGTCGTCCAGATGGGAAATCATGGCATAATAAGCGGCGATGTGTTCCCGGATTATCTCCGGTGTCCTGGGCCAAGGTGCCAGGGCTTCATCCCTGACCCGCATCTCACCATTGTCAAAGGGATGACGAGGCATAAAATTCTCAGGCATTTGGACCTTCTCGGGTGGATACATTTGGGTAAAATCCTCCGGTGCCATGCGGGGATCGTGGGGCGCAGTGTAGGAGACATACAGAAAAAAAGGCATATCAGATGGGTGCTTTTCCAAAAACGCAACGGCCTCATCGGTAAAGAGCTCACTGGAGAACTTATCACCCACAAATTGGCTTTCTGCGGGATACTCACCGGTGGGATCGAAATCGTAAACAGGCACTTTCAAGTGGTCACTCATTCCGCCGTACATGATTTTACCGCCCTGGGTGAAACATCCCGTAAAGGCCCGTCTGCCATTATGCCATTTGCCAGTACCGAATGTCCTATAGCCGGCCTTTTGGAATACTTCCGGCATCATGACGTGATCCTCTGGAATATTGGCACCCCGATTTTCCAGATGGAAAAGCGTCCTTCCGGTCATGAGCATGGCTCTGCTGGGCATGCACACGGCACCGCTAGTCCCTCCCATGATATGCGCCCGGGTAAAAGTAACACCCCGATGCACCAGTCGGTCCATATTGGGCGTTTTTATCTCCGGATTGTTCAACACATGAATGGTATCGAAGCGCTGATCATCGGTAAAAAGAAACACCACATTGGGTCTTTCCGGTTGACGTCTCATGCAAGACAGGTTCAGAAATCGAGTAAGACCCAATGCAGTCACTCCAAGACCGGTGGTTCTTAAAAAGTCTCGCCGGCTTTGTTTTTCCATGTTCTCCCTATCTTTCAAGATTTCTCAATCCGTGTTTTTTCTGTGTTGTTCCGTGATGAAATAGTGTAACCTAACAAGAAAATATCTGCCGTATTCATGAATAGCAGCCAATCTCTCTCACAGCCTCAGCATAGTGGGTCAAATTTTTTCTGGGGGTATGAAAAAAATGATCGCTGGGCATCATAATGTATCCACCATTTTCACCATATCCACGGAAGGCCCGTTCAACATCCCGGTAAATATCCTCCCTGCTTCCGGAGGTGAGTGCCTGTATTTGATTGATGCCACCCATGAGTTTCACCTTTTTACCCAACGTCTCTTTTACCCTCTTTTCATCGATGTTATCCTCGATATCCCCACCACAACCGATGGGAGACAGAGTCTCACTGAAGTCACACCCATTCTGCGGAATGAGATCGAGGATCCGCATCATGCCCCCGCAGGTGTGGTATGAAATAGCAATATGGGGATCCATATCATGGATAAAATCATGCTGACGTTTGTCATAGGGAAGACAGAACTCCTGGAACATGTTGGGTGAAATCACTGTGTTGGATGCAGCACCCCCGCCCGTCTCAATCATTTCGAACAATCCGGGAACAATGTTTTGTTCATAGAAGGCCATTTTTTTCTGAAATAAAATTTCTAAGAATTCATGCGTCCAATGCGGATCATCCACGGCATGATAGATCATATTCTCGGTTCCACAGAAAACACAGGCATCCTGCCAGGGCGATCCCTGAGGTCCATTGGTTCCGGTTCGCAGGATGCCCCCCTCTCCCAAATTCGATTTCCTCCGTTGAACCGACTCATCTTCCAGCTCAGGCACAGGCCAATACTTGTCGATTAAATGAATATCCTCCAAGTTCTTGACCAGAAACTCGGTATCGGAAATCGTATAATCTGTGGCTACAGAAGTTTGATTCAATATACCTTCCGGCGTTCGTATGACGGTGTGTATCTCCCGCATGCCGTCCCCTTTAATCTGGACCGATTGGTTGACTTTCCAATCGTCCGACTGAAATCGATAAGATTCGGGTCCGGGATAGACCACGGCATCCAATCCAACAGCCTCGAAAGCATCAATGTCATCCTCCAATTGCATCAATTGCTTCAGATGATAGGGCTGCCATTGATGTATTGTGGCTGGAATCCGATCCGGGATCTCCCCCCTGATCACAGCGAGTAATCTCTGTCTGCTCGTCATTTCTTTCATTGATGTTTTTTTGGAGTGCATTGACTGAGTCAATGCAAAACTCACCTATCCTTTTTCTTTTGGAGTGCATCGACTGTGTCAATGCAAAACTCACCTATCCTTTTTCTTTTGGAGTGCATCGACTGTGTCAATGCAAAACTCACCTATCCTTTTCTCTTTGGAGTGCATTGACTGTGTCAATGCACTGCAGCGACACAGTCGCTGCACTCCATATAGGAATCATAAAAAGTGAATGCCTATATAAAAAATCGTTTAACATAAATTCACGACTCCTGCCCCGGATAATTCGGACTGTAGAGTAAAGTCTCATTCCGTACCTGTAACTTTCCGTTCTTCACGAATCCTTCCCCCCGTTCGGAGAGGTGCTCCACCATCCGATTGCGCCACAAGGCCAAAGTCCTCTGATATTCCGGATCGGTTGCCAGATTGATGCGCTCACTCCGATCATTCTCGATATGGAAGAGTTGCTCCTTTCCTGTATAGAAATGGTAGATATACTTGAATTTCCCGTCCGTCAGGGCACTCCAATAGTTTTCCTTCTGGTAGCAAGTGGCATGCTCCATGTCGATATACTCCCGCCAGGTCGCATTGTCATCGCGTACCAACTTTAGCAGAGTATCCCCGTCCAGATCCTCTGGGATGTCCACACCGGCTGCATCCAAAAATGTGGGCATAATATCCCGGAGTTCTACGGGATGGGCAAGGTGAGATCCCCTCTTTAACTCCGTGGGCATGGACCTGGGCCATTTCATCAAAAAGGGAATATTGGCCGATCCGTCATAGGCATAGGTCTTTCGCCAGTGATGATGATCCCCCAACATATCGCCGTGATCCGCCGTAAAAAGGATCAAGGCATTCTCGTACATGCCTTTCCGTTTCAGGGCATTCAAGATGCGTCCCACCTGTTCATCGATAAATGTAATATTGGCATAGTAAGCCCGCCTCGACTTCTTCGCATGGTCCACGCCAAAGTCACCAAAGGCTGCATTTTTTGTCATGGGATAATCGGCGAATCCCTCAGCCCACTCCCCTAAGTAAGGATCCGGCATTTCTTCTTCCGTATACATGTCAAGAAATCGTCGTGGCGGATCGTACGGACTGTGGGGCCGGGCGAAAGAGACTTTCAGCAACAGCGGTTTGTCCAGATGGTAATTTTCGATCAACTCGACCGCTGTCTGACCGGTCCAATAGGTCGGATGCAGGTTCTCCGGCAAAGCATAGACACCGGCGCGGTGTTCATTCCACCCGATTCCTGTGGCATCCGGGTCGAGACCCGGGCCATTCAGTTTGAACCAGTCGCGGTAGTCACTGATGAATCCGGAATCTTCGACGCGACCGCTCTCATCCACCAGGGTGCCATGAAAACCATGGAGTGATTTTTGGGGAAACCAGTGCATCTTACCGATTCCGAAGGTATAGTAGCCGGCCTCTCGCAGAATCCGCGGATACTCCTGAGGATATTCTCCAGCCACCCTCCCGTATCCCAACATGCCGTGATGCCATGGTGACAATCCGGTCAACAAGCCGGCCCGGGCTGGTGTACAACTGGGTACCGCCGTATACCCATGGGAGTAGACCACCCCATCCTTAGCGATGGAATCGATATGGGGCGTCTTGATTACTTTGTTCCCGCTGCAACCCAGACAATCTCCCCGATGTTGATCCGTCATGAGAAGAACGATATGGGGTTGCGGATTGATACCGATCTTTCGACACCCGTTTAACCAACCTCCCGTTAAAGTAAATCCAACCGATCCAATGGCCGAATTTTTCAGGAATGTCCTCCGAGATATTTTATTGACTGATTTCATAGTTCCGATTTCCCTATCAAATGCCGCACCGATGGATTCGATGGTGTTTTCTATGTAATCATGGGTGGGTTCATCTATGTGTTGCTTCGCACCCGGTTGCAATATCATAGGTTCCCTTCTTCCAATTCACATGGACACCACGGTGAGCCAAGACATCGAATTCGGTACTTCGTGGTACTTTGTCCGGTTTCCCGCCATAAAAATATTGAATGACAATGAAACGTTTCATCATGACGATCTCCTATTTCATTTCAACTATACAAACATGTGAACGATCTATATATATCATTCCATTTTATTCGTAAGTATCTCCAATATCTCCCGAGCCACCTTCTCAGCCAAATAGCGATAACCTTCCTTCGTAAAATGAACATCCCCATATCGAATCTGGTATATTTCCATTTGATCTAATATATGAGCATGAAAATCATTGATCCTGACATCGTACTTTTGCATGATACGCCGGGCTGCAGCATTGTATTGAAGGTCATCCCCGATGAACCGTCCCGTCTCTCCAACGGGGACGGGCGTGGTACTGGCCCAGATCAGCTTCGCACGGGTTTGCTTCAAACGGCGAACGAGTTTTCCCAAATTGATCTCATATTGAACAAGCGATGTCGATAAGGTACCGATTCTCTTATCCCTGCGACCATAGACTTTGGAATCAGGATGTCGGTAGCAAAGATCCCATAGGCCCCAGTTGAAATGGATCACATCCCAGTCGTCACGACCCAGCCATCTGTCGAGTTTATTAAGACCATTCCAGGTATCCTGGGCGTTTCCCCTATTATGAAATACACCGGCTTTTCCTGCGAGAAGTTTCTTGACAAATGGCGTATACCCAATGGAGATAGAATCACCGATGATCAAGACTCTGGGAAGGTGGCGTCCCCCCCTTGAAAAGACTCGACTGCCGCGTAAAAAAAAGAGGATTCCTCCTGCAAACATTGACTCTTTTAAAAACGCTCTTCGATTCTGATTCTTCATTATGAAGGTCCTTTTCGAGTGCATTGACTATGTCAATGCAAAACCTATCGGTTCTATTCTATTTGCATTGTATTAACTGTCAATGCAAAACCTGCAGCGACACAGTCGCTGCACTCCAAAGTTAAAAGTCATCTTCAATTTTCAATTTATCAAAACGATAACCGTCAATGATATCCGCTAAATCTTGATTATTCTCAAAACGTAAGTGATAACTCCCAAACCGCCAATCTTCAGGATTTTCAACATAACCATGTTTCACCGGATTAAACCAGATGTAGTTTAAACGCGCGAAATAAGATTTCTCAAACGTGATACATTTATCCCAATAATTCGCCCAAATCCTTTTGGCTTCAAATGATTCAGCAATATTCTTTTTAATCCAATTCGCACTAAAACGATGAAAATTATTTATGACGCTACTGAGTGTCAAAGCGTTTTCCGGACTAATTGCCATGATATGATAATGATTATCCAACAAAACCCAGTCCTCGATTTTCCAACCATAATGCTCGAAGCTCTTATACATGTACTTCAACACTGCTTCTTTTGTCTTAACGGTCTTGATATGTCTTATTTTTTGATAGGTTGCACCTGTAATGAAATATTTCGTGTCTGCCATAAACAGGTGTGGCGGATTGTGCACATATTGTTTATATATAGCATCCATCTTGCAATCTCCTTTTGGAGTGCATTGACTGTGTCAATGCACTGCAGCGACACAGTCGCTGCACTCCAAAAAACCTTACTTTACAATAATCTCATCCACAAAGATCCACGCCTTGCCGCCGGCTCCTTTATGCCAAGCCGGACAAATGCCCATATTCTCGGCAACGACTTTGACAAAACGGACATGCTTCAGCTCTCGCGTTTTCTCAAATGCAGTGATGGATGGACCGTCCTCGTTCCTTCCCACTTTATATTGAAGCTTGCCCATGTCACGATACGTTTCCCCATCGGCCGAAACGGCAAAGGTCACACTTTTGGGCACAAAAATCCAGGAGTCATGATGGGATAAGAAAGACGTTTTTATTTTTGATACATCCTGAGCTTTTCCCAGATCGACCACCGCCTCCATATTATTCCCCTCGAAGCCAATCCATTGTCCGTCCCGGAAATCGGTGCTCCCCAAAAGGCCGTTCACCAGCATCGATGGAGAATGATTAAATTGGGGACTCGGTTCTTGATAAAGCTTAACCTCTTTGCCTTTACCAAAATGGTCGACAGGTTCCGTATTCAGGATGATGAGTTTACCCTTTGAAGGTAAATCAGGAAAGGGACGGTGCGGTTCGGCCTGGTACCAGTAGGCCACCGAAGCAAGGTCGTCCTCCAAAGGGAGGTATTTGCCTTCATGCTTCCAGCCCAGACTCTGTATGGTGACTTTCAAATCGCGTTCGAAACGGAGGGGATCCAGTATATGCCACCGGTATTGACCGAATCGCCCCTGTTTGAATTTTAAATTCGGGTCCTGAACATGATGGAATCCGGAATAGAGGGTACTGAAATCGGTATAGACATCCACCCCATCTTCATTCTTCCTCATCTCATAACAATAGGAACCACAAAAATAGTCTTCCTCACCCGTTCCACATATCGTAGGAAAGTCCCTGTCTCCATCCATATAAAACTTGATTTCACCTTCACCCCACCACCCGGGGCTGTTG
>CAZYTI010000115.1:0-9038 GCA_964650065.1 uncultured bacterium | reverse complement strand
ACCGACTGGCCTGAATCGTGTATATTCCAAAATTTCAGGATACTCCGCTTTGAATGCAGGGCCCATGGGCTCGGGTGTAACTGCCACGGGAAATAGCGCCCCATCCGAGTAGTGTTGATGCTGTACGACTCTATGGAGTTCATCGATATTGTTATGAAAACGATCATAACTCAGCTCATCCTGTACCCAAAAAAGGATCAGAATACAACAAGCCATCCCGATGGATAGTCCTGTAATGTTGATGAATGAATAGACTTTGTGCTTTCTGATGTTACGGAGAATAATTTTCAGATAATTTTTAAGCATATGTCCTCTGAGCTACGATAAGCTTTGCTTTTCACTTTTCAAATCCATCAACACCCTATTGGTTCAGTCAATATTAAATAACTCCCTTAGTATATTGGACTTCAAATTAATAAAAAGGTTACCTTTGTTTCAAATATTGAATAAATCACCTTGGATATTTGTTTATTCATTAGACATCATAAAATAGAAAGTCAGACTGTAATTACAGTATTATCCGGATTTTATTGAATGATGAAACAGGTTTGATGAGAAAAAAGTTCAAAACACGAATAGGAAACTCTAAAGGATTAAACGTCATACTATAAGGGACATTAAACCAGGTGGACAAACCCAAAATGAAACAAATTAGCAGGCGTGAAGCCGAATCGATATTTCAACAAACACAAGTGATCTCTTCCCGTGTCGAACAGAATAAAAAGGAGATGAATATTTTTCTCATCACGGCCGATCGGGCTGGATTTCTGATTAAATATAACCTTGTCGACCGTAAGAAAACCTACTTCATTCGGGAGGGGAAGGGATAGTACGGTTTAAGCCGTTGGACAAATCCGGATGAAAACTCATCAAAACTTTAAACATGGAAAGGTTTTGCACATCTCAATTATTTCACCTCAACAGTTCAATTTCCCAAATACATCTGAAAGTCATTAAAAGGATTGTTTTATTTGGCAATCATCAATATATTCGTAATTAACACACCCCGTCCCGATTCTGACATAATAAAAAGAATATTGAAAATCGGGGCACCCCTCTCGAGAGGGGAATTAGAAATCTAAAAGATGTAAATTATAGAGTGGGAGTATTTGGAAGCCGGGTAAGTCCTCCCGCTGATGCGGGAGGATTTAGGGGTGTGTTTCTTTGAGGTTTTAGATATGCGTCGCAAAATCATTCCATACAATCCAAAACTAAAGCAACTCGCCAGAAACCTGAGAAATAACAGCACTCTCTCAGAAATGCTCCTATGGGAATATCTCAAAGGAAAACAAATGCGAGGATTCGATTTTCACAGGCAGAAACCTATCGATAATTATATCGTCGATTTTTTCTGTTCAGAACTGATGCTCGCTATTGAGATTGACGGAGACAGTCATGACTGGAAAGCAGAAGAAGATGAAAAAAGACAAAAAAGATTAGAATCCTTGGGCGTGCGGTTCTTAAGGTTTCAGGACATTGATGTGAAGCAGAACATGGATGGAATCTTAAAGGTGATCGAGGATTGGATTGAAAAACATACATCTAAATCATCTTGATATATTTCCGTAAAGGACACACCCCGTCCCGACCAAGTATAATAAAAAAATTATTGAGAGTCGGGGCACCCCTCTCGAGAGGGGAATAAATACGAGTACACCTGATAAATGAGACTTCACCGGGGCTGGGAAGTGGTGTAAGTCCCCTCTTGAGAGGGGATTTAGGGATGTGTTAATAATGTAGCCTCCTGAAAATTCTGAACCTTCAGGAGGCATTTCAATTCAATAATGAATAACCCGCATCACTCATACCGCAACGCATCGGCCGGATTGGTAAAGGCCGTCCGGATCGCCTGAAAACTCACTGTGAGCAAAGCAACAACAAGAGCCAGGACTCCGGAACCTACAAAAATCCACCACGCCAAATCCGTCCGATAGGCAAAATCCTGGAGCCATTTCCTTAACACAAGATAGGCAACCGGCCATGCGATGATGTTTGCCACGAACACCCACTTGGTAAACTCCTTGGAAAGTAAAAACACGATCCCGGGAGCAGAAGCGCCCAAGACTTTACGCACCCCGATCTCTTTGGTACGCTGCTCTGACGTAAACGAGGCAAGTCCAAAAAGTCCGAGACACGCAATCACCACAGCAAGAATGGCAAAGGCCCGAAGTAGATTACTAAGACGTGCTTCGCCCCGGTACATACGGTCATAGGTCTCATCCACAAAATAATGATCGAAAGGATAATTGGGAATGATGCGCTCCCAGGTCGATTTGACAAAATCGATAGACTCCTCCATACTGCCTGCCGGAAGGCGAATAACCATATAATTGACACTCTCGGGTCTTACGCGAAAGGCCAGGGGTTCGATTTCATATCTAACCGATTGAAAATGAAAATTTTTCACCACACCGACGATGGTTCCATCCACACCCATAAATTCAAAACGTTTGTTTACGGCCGACTCCTCACCCATGATCCTTTGAAGCTCTTCGTTGATGATAAAGGCAGTGGACGTATCCGTACTAAAATCCTTGGAAAAGGGACGCCCGCCGGCCATTTCCATCTTCATGGTCTCGATGTAATCGAAATCGACCCTGTTTTGACTGATGAGAATGGTCATTTCCGGATCCTTGCCATCCCATTCGGCGCCACCCGAATTGCTTCCGATGTTCGTGGGCGGATGCCCTGTCCCGGACACATTCACCACGCGGGGATCTCTCTTCAGGGCTTCTTTCAGGGGGGCATAGGATTCCCGTGTATTACCCCGTAGCGGAATGTATATCGTGTGTTCTTTATCGTATCCCAGTTTCTTGGATTGCATAAAAATCAATTGCCTGTAAACAAAACCCGTGCTGATGATAAGCAAAATAGAGAGTGAAAACTGTGTCACTACAAGAATTTTCCGAAACAGGGCACTCTTCGAACCTGTGTTCAGTGCACCCTTCAATACTTTGACCGGTTGAAAGGCAGACAAAAACAAGGCCGGATAGCTGCCCGATACCAGTCCCGTAACGAGAGTGACACAAATCATGCCCAATACAAATTTCCAATTGAAAAAGGCGGTCCATTCAAAGTCCTTCCCCGAAAGCGCATTAAAACGACCGATGAGTAAAATACAAAGACCGAGAGCAACGACCAAACCTATAAAGGCTAGAAGAATCGATTCTCCATAAAACTGAGCCACCAGATGTCGTTTCATCGCACCGACTACTTTCCGTAAACCCACCTCCTTGGCCCGATTGGCCGAGCGGGCAGTGGCCAGATTCATGAAATTGATACACGCAATCAGAAGAATAAAAAGGGCAATCACAGAAATGATATAAACGTATTTAATACTCATTTGACGTGTATATCCAAAATATCCATAAAGATGGACGTCCCTTAGAGGCATGACCATGAACTCGGTCCTACGACGCTCGTTGAACTGTTGAAGATCTTCCGGATAATTCTGTTGTATAAATTCAGTCACATGCTGATGTCGGATATCTGTGATTTTCTGATTCACTTCGGGAATAGAGGCACTCTCATGGAGCTGTACCAACGTGAGGATTGAATTATTACCCCAAAAATCCATATTCCGTCCAAGATCCCTGAGGAATTCGAAAGGAACAAGTATCTCGAATCCTAGATCCGAGTTATTTGGAACATTCTTCATCACACCCGTCACCTTGAACTGGTACTGATTATTCACTGTAATGGCTTTACCTAACGGATCTTCATCAGCGAAGTATTTATCAGCGATATCCTCAGAAATGACAAACGAATGGGGTTGATCTAACGCTGTATTTGCGTCCCCTAAGATCAGAGGAAATGTCATCATTTTCAAAAACGAGGGATCTACGGCTCGGGCACCACTCTCAAAAAATGCTTTTTCGCCGTACCGCATTAGAAGTGTCCCCGGAGATGTATATCTTGTGGCGTCTGTGACCTCTGGGATCTCCTCTTTGATACCCGGCCCCATGGGAAAGGGTGTCACAGTCACATGATAGGTCTCACCCGAATAAAACTGATCCTGCTCGACACGGTAGAGGGTGTCGATGTTTTCGTGGAATCGGTCATAACTCAACTCATCCATGACCCACAGCATAATGAAGAGACAGCAGGCCATCCCCAACGCCAGACCAACCACATTAATGAAGGAATAGCCTTTATGTTTGAAGATATTTCGAATTGTTATAATGAGATAATTTTTAAACATCACACACCTCCAGTATATGGAATCAAAAAGGTAATTCGGAAACGTTTTTATGATTTGCTTGATAATCCAAAAATTTGCCACCCATTTCCCATTTTCACTGGCTATTTCGCTGTAAATTTCTTCGTAATCGCCCATCAGATTTCTACAATCCATTTCCGGAAGCATAAAATCAAACAGGAATTTAGCCGGTCTTGGCAATCTATAGTGTTTCTTAATCATCCCTCCTAAACCTTCAGAGTGGGAAATATGAATCCATCCCATAATCTTTCATGAATCCGTCTGACTTCGGCCAACACTTCATATCCTTTGGTCGTTAGTGAATAATATTTAATGGCCTTCCCTCCCCGCATGGCTGTGGGCTCACCATTACGGGTATCGAGATACCCTTTCTGATGCAGCCGCTTGAGAGGTACATAGATCGTGCCGACATCTAAATATTTCCCTGTCATCTCTTTCAGCATACTTCTGATGTTTACCAGGTATGCCGTATCCCCGAGATGATGAATGACAAGTAAAATCTGTTCTTCCTGCCTTGTTAATAAGACCATTAATATCCTCTACCGTATCATTTCTTTGAAAATCACAAGGTTACACAATGAAACTTACGGTTTCTTTCTTTGAAAGTTTCAAAGTTATAGACCAAACTCATCATTCATTCACTTGTTAACTCTATTTATATATCAGATTAAGACCGAGATTTGAGCTTTTATCATCATGGGGTGTACGATACACCTCGTTCATTCATACTTGAGGCACGTCACAGGATTGGCCATTCCCGCCCTGATGGATTGATAGGCAACCGTCATCAATGCAATCAACAAGGCAGATGTTGCAGATAGTACAAATGTCCATATCCCCAATGGTGCACGATATGCGAATTTCTGTAACCATTGATTCATAAAGAGATATCCCAGGGGCCAGGAAATCATGTTCGAGATAAGAACCCATTTTAGAAAATCTCTGGAGAGGAGCACCACAATCTGGGAAACCGACGCCCCCAGTACCTTACGAAAACCGATCTCTTTGGTCTTCTGCGCAGCAGCAAAGGACGATAATCCAAAGAGTCCAAGGCATGCAACAAATATGGCAATAAAAGTAAAGACCTGAAAACTCTGCCCCAATCTCTGCTCCGATCGATACATTTGATCGATCCGCTCATCTAAGAATTGATAATCAAAAGGATAAGCCGGGGAAAAAGCAGTCCATGCTTTTTCGATAAAATTGAGGTTTTCCTGAATCCCGTCCGAGCCGATCTTGATGGAAAAATAACGTGGGCCGTTATATCGCGATTCGGGCTCGATGAGTTGAATTGCCAGGGGTTCAATACTGAGATGCAGAGGATAATAATGAAAATCCTCAATAACACCCACGACCATACCCCATCTCGATTCATCATCACTGAATCCCAAACGCTTCCCCAGGGGATCATCCCATCCCAATGCCTGAACTGCCGTTTCATTCAGAATATACGCATTTGGATCGCTGCCGAACGATTCGACAAAATGTCGTCCTCGACTGATCTTCATATTATAAAAATCAAAGTAATTGTAATCGATTCTGGCCCGATAGATATGGAGAAGATCCGTCTCACTCTTTCCCTCCCAACGGGCCGTGCTATTACTGCGAATGGTCGTCGGGAGCTGTGCCGATACGGTTATGTCCTGAATCTTTGGATTTTTAAGGAGTTCATTTTTTAATGCCGGATAGGTTTTCCTCAAATCCGGATCCCGAAGATAAACCGTTACGATGTGATCTTTCTCAAAGCCCAGTTTCTTATTACGAATAAAATTCAGTTGTTTTTGAATGGCAACCGTGCAGACGATCAAGGCGATGGAGATGACAAACTGAATGACGACGAGTCCGTTGCGAAAAGCGGATGAAGTTCTGGATCCCACTTTTACAGATCCTTTTAAGATTTTGACAGGTTGAAAGGAAGAAATGTACAGTGCCGGATAAATACCGGAGACAATTGCCACAAAAACGAAAATGGATATCAGGCCGAAGAACATCTGACCCTCTCCCAACGACCGGAATTGCAGGTTTCTCTCAATGAAAGACCCAAAAGCCGGAAGCAAGATCATCGTCGACAGTAACGACAGGAACAATGCGGCAAGTGTAAAAAATAATGATTCCCCCATGAATTGACCGATGAGCCGTTTTCGATCCGCCCCGATCACTTTCCGCAATCCCACCTCCTTTGCCCTTTGAACCGAACGGGCCGAGGCTAAATTCATGTAGTTGAAACAGGCAATGAGCAAGATAAACAGACCGATGGCAGAGAACACATAGATGTAACGTATGTCACTGTTGGTTTCCATCTCGAAATTCAGATTCCCGTGAAGATGAATTCGGGTCATTGGCTGGAGAATAAATTGATGTTTTGAATCTTCACCCTTGTATTTTTTTACGATGGCAGGGAATTTATTCTGAAATTCACCGGGATAAACATCCTCACGAAGGCGTATATAGGTTTTATAAGAATTGCTGTTCCATCGTTCAATGCGCTCCTTACCGTGTAATTGATAATTGGTACTGAATGATGCGATGAAATCGAAATGAAAGTGAGAATTTTCCGGAATATTTTTCAAAACGCCGGTGACCTGATACGTTTCCTGGTTGTTCAGCGTGATCGTTTCCCCTAAAGGCATGACATCACCAAAATATTTTTCTGCCATTCGTTGTGTGATCATTACCGAGAACGGTTCCTGCAATGCTGAGATCGGATTTCCCATGACCAATGGAAATGTAAATATCTGCAGAAAATCGGAATCCGCATAATAAAATCCGGATTCAATAAATTGTTTGTCCTTCACCTGTATGAATCCACCACCGCGCTGCACACGCGCAGCATTGATCACTTCCGGATATTCCGCTTTTAAAAGAGGAACGAGGGCCCCTGGTGTGACATTAAACAAATCCGATCCCTGATACACATTACCGGGCTGCTTCATCACAATGCGATAGATATATTCGGCGTTTTCATGATATCGGTCATAACTGAATTCATAATGGATATACAGTAATATCAAAATCGTACAGGTCATCCCCACCGAGAGCCCAACAATATTGATTAATGAATATCCCTTGTGCTTCTGAACATTTCTCAATGCAATTTTTAAATAATTAAAAAGCATTCTCCTGCTCCTGGCCGATAATAATGATTATTTAAAGAAATTCAATGATTTCTTAATAAGACACTTGAAAGCCGATTTTAGTTGGCATGTTTCTATAAAAAATGGCTGACTAAAAAATCAAGTCAGCCTTTATAAAATATTTTTTTACATTTCTTCTTAAATCCGTTTCTATCCGTAATCCGCGTTCCATCCCTCCTATTCATATTTCAACGCCTCTGCCCTCCATAGGCGGATCTACGCAACAAAATACTATTCGTATTTTATCGCTTCGACCCTCCAGAGGCGGACTTTAATATTATTCGTATTTCAGAGCCTCAGCCGGGTTGGCCCTGGCCGCCTTTATGGCCTGATAACTCACCGTAAGCAACGCGACCACCAACGCCAAGACTGCTGAGAGTCCAAACGTCCAAATGGTTATAGTGGTCCGGTAGGCAAAACCCTGAAGCCACTGATGCATCACATACAAGGCAACCGGCCAGGCAATAATATTGGCCAAAACAGCCCACATGATAAATTCCCTGGACATCAGCAGAATAATCCCCGAAATCGAAGCACCCAGTACCTTCCGGATGCCAATCTCTTTGGTTCGCTGTTCTGCGGTAAATGCCGCAAGCCCGAACAAACCAAGGCATCCGATAAAGATTGCCAGCACGGCAAAAATACCGAAAATTTTTCCGATCCTCTGCTCGGTCCGGTACATTTCATCGAACCGGTCATCCAAAAAAGAAAACTCAATTGGCTGTCCTGGAGCGAATGTATGCCATTTATCTTCGATGTATCGGATCGTCTCTGAGAGATTCTCCGTCTTCAAACGGAATGATACCAGGCTTGGACTCTGCCTGATAAACATGGCCAAAGGACCGATATTATTTCTCAGGGACTCGTAATGAAAATCCCTGACCACACCGATCACGGTGAATTCTGCGAAGGTTATCGGATCGATGGTAAGCGGTATACCCATTTTCTTGTCGATGGGCTCATCCCATTTAAAATGTTTTACAGCCGCTTCGTTAATGATGACTGCGGAAGAGTCAGTCGTAAACGCTCTCGAGAAGTCTCTCCCCAAGACGATCTCCATCCCTAAGGTTTTGATATAATCAAAATCGACTTGCCAATTCTGAATCGGTGTTGCCGCTTCTTGCTTCCCTTCGGGGATAACGGCACTCAAATTTCTATCGGACGTCACCGGCAGGTAACCGGAAACAGTCGCACTGGCAATCTTAGGATTTTGGAGCACCTCATTCTTGAAAGATTCCAACTGGTCACGTAGTATGAACGCATCGTGCAGGACGAACACCTGTTCTTTTTCAAAACCCAATTTCTTGTTCTGAACATAGTTAAGCTGCTTAAAAACAACCACAGTACCAATGATTAAGATAATCGACATGGTAAACTGAAACACCACGAGAGCCCTGCGCATCCACTGTCCCCTTTTTCCTGAACCTAATTTTTGTCTCAACACGGTGACTGGTTTGAAGGAAGACAGGAAGAATGCGGGATAACTCCCGGCAATGAAACCAATAAAAATGACTATCGCCATAAACGAAAAAAGGATGACGGGATTGATCAAAGCATTCATACTCAGTTCTTTCCCTGCCAAATTATTAAAATGTGAAAGTGCCCCACCAACCAAGGCTAAGGCAATGAATAGAGCAATAACACTCAAAACCACCGATTCAGCTAAAAACTGTCTGATGAGTTGA
>CAZYTI010000114.1:0-9060 GCA_964650065.1 uncultured bacterium | reverse complement strand
AACAGGCCTATGTCGTCATTACCGATCCCAAAGCTTTGGATAATGCCAAGGTTGATCTGGCCGGATTCGGACCGAACCTGGAATTCGAGCTGGATCCCTACAGAGCGGCCAAAGACACCCATGCCATCGCTGTGGTTACGGAATGGGATCTTTATAAGACATTGGACTATGAGAAAATTTATCAGAACATGGTCAAACCCGCATTTATTTTTGATGGGCGTAATATTCTTGATCATCAAGCGTTATACGACATTGGATTTAATGTTTACCCCCTTGGTAAAACATCGATCACTCACATCTAATATCAAATAATACGGAGTTTAAAATGAAGGTAAATGTGGTTCTATTGATACCGGTTGGTCTCATATTTTTCGTTCAAACGGGCATTGGGCAAGAACATTTGGACTGGGAGAATTTGGATCATTGTACATCCATCCTCGTGACAAAAAGTGCTTCTTACGATGGATCGGTCATGACGACGCATTCCTGCGATGGCAATTATGAATTCAGAATCCATCTGGTTCCGGGTAAAAAACATGAACCCGGTACTATGCGGCCGGTCTATAAGGGCGGCGGTCGCGGAAGAGAAACGCCCCAGGCAAAGGTCGTGGGTGAGATCCCTCAGGTAGAGCAAACCTACTCCCGGTATGATGCTTCATATTCTTTTTTGAATGAGAAGCAGTTGGGCATCGGTGAAACGACCATCGGGGGAAAAAGAGAATTGTACAACGATGAGGGTTACTTCGATATTATGGAACTCCAAAGAATCGCTCTGGAGCGGGCTTCGACTGCCCGGGAAGCGATACAGCTCATGGGTAGTTTGGCCACCCGGTATGGGTACAGCGATCGCGGTGAGTGTCTCACCGTCATCGATCCCAAAGAAGCATGGATGTTTGAAATTTTCGGTGCGGGTCCCATGGAGACAGGAGCGGTATGGGCCGCCCAGAGGATTCCGGAAGGACACGTGGGCGTGAGTGCAAATCGAAGCCGGATATCGACACTGAATCTGAATGACAAGGATCATTACATGGCCTCGGAGAATGTCTTCTCAGTGGCCGAAGAAATGGGATGGTGGGATCCTGAAGGCAGTGAAGTGTTCCGGTTCAATGACGCTTACGGACGGGTTCCCACATATTATAATATCCGGAGAGAATGGCGGGCCTTCGATTTGCTGGCCCCATCATCGAAGCGTGATCCATGGGATAAGGACGTCCCTTTTTCAATTAAACCGGATGAGAAAGTACACCCCAGGGATATCATGCGGATTCATCGCGATTACTTACAAGGCACGGAATTCGATATGACCAGGGATTTGGCGTCAGGACCCTTTGCCAGTCCAAACCGATGGTCGACCCGAACTCGGCCGCCCGAAGGAACCATTGGATGGGAACGTTCCATATCCATATTCCGTTGTAGTTATTGCACAGTTCTCCAGTGCAGAGATTGGCTCCCTGATTGGATCGGTGGCTTGGTGTGGTTCGCAGTGGACGATCCGAAAACATCCTGCTATGTCCCTTTCTATTGCGGAATCACCCGGCTTCCGCTATCGTTTGAATTGGGAGGCAGGGATAAGTTTGACAGAGAATCGGCTTTCTGGGCCTTTAATTTCGTGGGGAATTGGGCAGAACTGAAGTTCTCCTACATGATCGAAGATATCAAGGAAAAGTATACATCCTTTGAAAATGATTTCTTCGAGATGCAACCGGTTGTTGAAAAAACCGCAGTCGAATTGTATAAGAAAGATCCCAAGCTGGCCCAGGCATACCTGACCGACTATTCATGTACAAAAGCCCAGGGTGTTGTGGATGCCTGGTGGTCATTTGGAGAATATTTAATCACCAAATACAGTGATGGCTATATCAATCTTCCCAACACCGGGCGTTCTGTGGGGTATCCTGAAGAGTGGCTGGATAAGGTGGAGTTCGGGAAGCGGAAGATACGGAAGTGATTGGTGAGTGGTGAGTTGTGATTGGTGAGTCGTGAAAAAAGGTAATCGGTGGAAAAGAAGGTAATCGGTATACGGTAAACGGTGAACGGTTAACGGTGAACAGTGAACGGAAGGGATAAACCCCGTTTGCCCCGAAGTCCAGGGGTACAGGGACTTCGGGACACCGGGTGTTTAGGGGGATTGTTTTACCAGTCAAAATACAGTGTCATAGGTATTTTATAGGGAGGTCTGCAATGTATAAACGGTTATTCATCATAATGATTTTACTCATCACCGGATCGGTGTTCGGTCAAATGACACCCTGGTTGTACTGGACATTTCTTCCCGAAGCACAGATGATTGAGATCATCGGCGAGGCGTCTGGGGAGACGGCGTGGAATACTATTATGGAAACGGGTGGTTACAATAAAGATCGACTCCATAGTGAATATACTTCCACCTTCTATGAAACCCGGTATATTTATGATCAGTTGAAGCATTATGGACTCCCCGGTGCAGAACTAATTCGTTTCCCCGGGGGAGAGGTCTGGGATGGTGTGAAAGGTGAACTCTGGGAAATCAGTCCCACCAGGCAAAAACTCGCATCGTATAAAGATATGACTGCCATGTTAGCGAACGGCAGCAGTTCGGCCGATGTTAAAACCGAATTGGTCTGGGTGGGACGCGGTACAATAAAAGAAATTGAGCGTGTGGACATATCTGGGAAGATCGTTGTGACCGAGGGATCGATTGGGAACGTACACAGAATGGCGTGCCTCGAGAAAGATGCCGTTGGCGTTGTGGCCATCAGTCAATCGAGGCCCTATTTCGATCCATTACAGATTCCCTGGCGAGGCTTGAGAAGTCGGAGAGAAACATCCGGTCAAAAACCCAAGTTTGGCTTCTTTTTACCTGTCCGGGAAGGCGATTATTTGAAGCAGCGACTTCTTCGCGGAGAGAAGATCACAGTGCATGCTCAGGTCGAATCGAAAATGGAATCCTTCGATTCGCAGGATGTGGTCTGTCACATTCCAGGCACCGATCCCGGGGCCGGAGAGATTATTTTTACGGCCCATCTATTTGAAGGGATCGTCAAACAGGGAGCCAATGATAACAAATCGGGGAGTGCCGGCATATTGGAAGTGGCCCGGGTTCTGCATACACTCATTGAGGAAGGCCGCCTCCCGCGGCCAAAGCGGACGATTCGATTTCTCTGGGGACCGGAGATATCCGGTACCGGTCAATGGGTGGCAGCCAACAAGGATATTATGGAAAAGACCTTCTGCAACATCAACATGGATATGGTTGGGGAATGGTTGAGTAAAAACATGGCCTTCATGTGTCTCATGCGTACGACATACGCCAATCCCCATTATATCAACGATGTGATGGAAAATTATTACCGGTTCGTGGGAGAGGGGAACAGGGCACGAATTCAAAACCGCAGTACCGGTTATCCGGTTCCCCATCGAGTCGTTGCCCCCACCGGTGCGGATGAACCCTTCTACTATGCCATTGAGACCCATTTTGGTGCCTCCGATCATGAGATGTTCAATGACTGGAGTGTCGGGGTTCCGGGTATTATGATGATTGCCTGGCCGGATCAGTGGTTTCATACGTCAGGGGATCGTGTGGATAAGGCCGATCCGACGCAAATGAAACGGGTCGCTGTCATCGGTGCAGCCGCAGCCTATACCATAGCCAGTGCCGATGATGATATGGCCATTCGAATCGCAGCGGAAATCGCCAGCAATGGGGCCAGACGTCTGGGACATCAGTTTATGGTCGGATTGGAGACGTTGAACGCCGCCGAGAAGTCGAATTTTAACGCGGGTTACCGGATGGCCCGTCTCCACGTGGAGACAGCCATTCAGAATGAGAAAGCCACACTCGAAACGGTTCTGGAACTGGCAAATGATATCAATACAGTGGGTGCCTATATAACCAATATGAAGAAGAATATCGATGCGATCGGAAGGACCCATCTTCAGGGTCTCGAGACTCATATGAAATCGATTGCCAAACGCTTGGGTGCCACTCCAACAAAAGTTCGGCTCACCGATCTCGAAAAGAAAGCGACAAAGATCATCCCCAGACAGACATCCAAAGTCAGGGCCAGTGGGTATCTGGGATTTCGTGGCCTCTCTACGTTACTCCAGGAGATACCCGAATCTGAAAGAAGTAAATATCCCTATGACCGAAGTAAAATCGGCAGTACCAGTGAATTACAGGCTTTGATTAACGGAAAACGGAGTGTTTTGGAAATCAAGAATATGTTAGACGTTCAGTATCTGACGAAATCGGATGTACCGGCGATTTTGAATTATTTAGAGATATTACGCCTGACTGGCATGGTGGAATGGTGAGAAGTGAGTTGCAGGGAATCGGTGTTCGGTTATCGGTTATCGGTGAAAAACGTGAAGCGTGGGGCGTGAAGCGTTGAGCGAAAAAGATGTTATCGATGAGACGTATTGAAGCAGATCAGAAGATCAGGATATCAGTGGGTAGGAGATCAGGATGTCAGAGTATCACATTTCACTTTTTACACTTTACCCATGTTTTTTACCGATAACCGATTGCTGATTACCGATTACCTTTTTCTGGTATCCTACCCACGGATCTCCTGATAACCTGATGTGCTGTTGATCCTGTTCATCCTGTCTAAATTATTTCCTCTCAATATATCCAGTGATTCCAGATAAGATCAGAACGGTTGTCAAGAAACAGGCTGCTACCCCCACGAACAGCGCGCCTCCCAATTGGCCGAAGCCCCGCCAAATAGAGAAAATCAGGGATCCAAAAGCCAGCATCGTGGTCAGCGTCGTCAGGAGGATGGCCTTTCCGGTACTGGCAAAAACGATTTTCATTCTGCCTTTTCCTTCGATGATCCATCGATGGACGATATGAACACCGTCGTCGATACCAATCCCTATGATCATGGGTAAACCCATGACGTTCATGACAGTGAATTGCTGACCGGTGAGTTTCATCAGTCCAACCATCCAGACGGCCCCTGTGGCCAGGGGTATCATGGCCATGAGGGCATATTTGGGATGACGGAAATCCAGCCAGAGGAGGAGGAAAACAATGATGAGTGTCAGTGCCATGGCATTCCGGCCATCCTTGCCGATGATTTCCACGAGGGCTCTAAAAACTGGGGGCATGCCGGTTGCACGGTCACTGACATGCTCTAAGTCATCGGCGAAACGGTGAAGAAAGTTAGCATCCTGCCAGATGTTACCAGTCGGATACACAGTCACCAGGAACTGATCCCGGGATTGATTGCTGTACCTGTCCAGGATGGATTGGGGAAGCTCATTCAGATGTATGGGATCCATGGAACTCATTCGGAGGACCATCGATTTAAAATAGGGCGCAAATGAACGCTGGAAATGAGATAGGCCGGTTATTGCCGATGCCGGTTCATTATTAAAGACATTTAGGAGATTTTGTAAAAGATTCTCTGAATTCTGACTATCCGGATCACCGACAATCTCTTTACATTTCCTGTCGACTTTATCCTGTCCACCCAGATAAGCCATATCCTGAATTTCCATGATATTCATCTCCAGCCGCTCTATTTCTCTTTTCATCTGAGATAATTCCTGGGTAGCAAAAAAAGCGTGTGTTTGTGCGCCTTGAATCACGCGTCGAATTTCTTTGATATGGAGTCTTCTTTTTTCCTGCTGCTGGTATGATGGCAAATAGAGGGATATGTCTTCGGTCATGGCGACTGAGCCCATGTCCCGGTAGGCCTCAGAGATCCGTCGTGACTCATCTATACTATCCGTCAAAATAAGGGCATAATCCATACTTAAGTCGAATTTATCCAAAACGGTATCCTGAAGTCCGATGGAAGTCAAGCCTTCGGGTTCAATATTCATATAATTTTGGTCAAACGTGATTTGGCCTGCGAACCAGACCAGGCAAAGTGTAATAAGGATGGAAAGCAGAATCGCGAGGCGGTAATGGTGATGAAGCCATTCACCCAAATGCCCAAGGAAACGGAAGGAGATATCTCTTTGAATAAAAGGTTGATTCTTGGAATTCTGTAATCGTTTCCTGTCAATGCGTCGCTCCCGAAAGACCAGAAAAACCGGTAATACAAAGAATGTGGCCGCGAGGATGGCCAAAAGTCCGATACCGGTGACGATCCCCATTTCTTTCATCCCTCTGGAACTGCTGATGATCATGGTGAGGAATGCGAAGGCCGTGGTCAGACCTCCCGTGACAATGCCTTTGCCGCTTTTCAGGAAGGTGGTTTCCATAGCAAGGTGTATCGAATCACCTGCGGCCCTGCGTTCTGTGAATCCGGAAATGAGATGAATGGAAAAATCGATACCGAGACCCAGGAGGATTACGGCCATCATCTGGGTCATGATGTTGAACTGACCAATGAGAACCGTGGTGATGCCGATTGCCCAGAGAATTCCGATGAGTAGGTTGGCGATGGCGAATACAGGTGCAACCCACATTCTCAATGAAGCAATGAGAATCATCAGAATAGCGACGAGGGCAATGATGGTGGTGTAGCCCAAACTTTTTTCCGAATAGACCATCTCATCATGGGAAATGGGTATCATACCGGTCAGACCGGCACGGATATCCGGAAAATCAATGAGAAGGTCATCGACCATTTTTTGAATTGTTTCGTTACCTTCTACCAGGACACCTATGTCTGTGACGGAGAAAGTCGGAATGGCATTGAGAATGAGGGTCGATTTGTCGTAAGAAAGGAAATAGGGTTCTCCCAATAGAAGTTTGTCGACAGTCTGGTGGACACGATCCTCACTTATAGAGCCATATTCTGCGGCATGTTGAAATGTCGATAGGGTGCTTTGAATACCATCCAGGAACATGACGGCCTGGTCTTCCTTTTCCCTGGTTGAGATAGATTCACTTTTTCCCACATATTCCTTTTCCATGGAGTCGTTGATGTGGGTGATCAAACCCGGTAGATGAGGGTCTTTAAAAATCATTTCCATGTTTGCCAGGTCATCTTCCTTCATCAACATGAAGCCATGATCTCGCATGAAATCCATTTCTATTTTATAATCCACACGCTGGATCAGCGGAAGAGGGGATTTTCCCTCCGTTTCTAAAACAGCCGTTTTTAACAGAGGTGCCAAAGAGTCGGCGAATTGTTTGATTCTTTTCTCTTGGCCCTGAACAACGATGATGATACTGGTGGCTGTTCGAAATTCTTCGATGATTCGGTTAAACTCTACGGTGCGTTTGTCCCCGTTGGGGAGGAGATCCGACCATCTCAGAGTGACCTTGAGTTGAGTGGATAGGAATGCAAATATCACAGAGAGACAGATTACGATGGTTAGCATTCTTCCCGGATGATCCGAATGCAGCGCAGCCAGTTGTTTGAGTATGCGTTCTCGCATTTCATCTCCTTTTTATTCGATGGGACCTTTTAATCGACTGTTGGGTCGATAAAAAGATGTGGCTGAATCATCCTCAGTGAGACCGTGAATAAGAATATCGGAGAGTTGCTCCAGGGCCTCTCTCACACGGTACAGATCTCTGTCCATGATCCATTGTATCAATAGGCCGTCAATGGTGCCAATAATGATGGATGCGGTGATGGTGGTATTCACAACTTTAAACTTTTTTTGTTCTATCCCTTCTTCGAGGATATCAATAATCTGGGTTCTGTATTTCTTGTACATGCCGATCAGGTCAAAGTGGGTATCCTCTTCATTTCGGCGGAGTCCTTCCGACCAGAAATCAAGCATAATATCAGCAAACTCAATAAAATCACTCTCCAGAATATCGATCCATCCGGTGAAATAAGCACGCAGCTTTTCCACCGGATCTACGATACGACGGAGACGGTGTGCGATATGTGATTCGGTTTTAAAAATGTAAGCATTAAAAGCCGCTAAGAAAAGTTCTTCCTTACTCCTGAAGTATTCGTAAATGGTACCTTTACCGATACCAGCGGTCTCGGCAATGGCCACCATCCTGGTATTGGCCAAACCCTGTTTGGCAAATAGGCGAATGGCTGCTTCGAGGATTTTTTCCTTTTTCTCTGATCGATCAACGACCCTTGGCATGACACGCTCCAATTTTATTTGACTGACCGATTGGTCAATTATAGTATGCGTAACCTAATTATATTGTTTCTTAAAATCAAGTCCTGAATTTGTGTCAAATAAAATATGTTAAATAATTGTCATGTTTGTTAAAGTTCACTCAAAACACTTGACTTTCTCATTTTTTTATTTTAAAGATTAAAGGATTGCGAAATTGTACCGATAATATCAGAAGGGGTCAAACAAGGGAAGAGTGCTTCAATCGTTAGGGAAGAGGATTGATTCATTCAATTTTACCTAATGATAAAGGGCAATATGAGGCACGTCTTTAAGATTTTAATCGTCACCATCTTTTTCGCTGGTTGCTACAGTCCCAAGCGCATCGCTCCCATTGGGATTAGGATCCCATCCCATCATGGTATCTACAGAATCAGTAAAGTCGTCCCTAATTATGTCCGCATTGACACGGACATGGGTATCAAGGAATTGAATGGTTTTGTACCGGTGTATCGAATGCATGATAAAGATGTGTTCAATGTGGGCATTATCGAGCTGGTACAATACGATGAGGATAAAGTCATCGGTAAGATTGTGAAAGAGATTGATGAGTCACACATTCAGCCCGGAGATTATATCCATCTGAAGTATAAATCCCAAGACGAACTGAATGTGAAAGAGTATATTCAGTTTTTGGCCGATGAAAACACGCTCAAGAAAAGCGGGTCCGATTAATTTCGATATTCCATTAACTTGATCACACCACATTTTCAACATTTTTTCATGTTGACTAAAACTTTTTGACGTCGTCCAAAGTCATAAATAGTGTAATCGATGAATTGACTTTGGAGGACAACATGAATGCAAAATCTTTAAAAACCAAAACCATCACGTATGGACTTCTCATTGTCTGTCTAATCAGTGCTTCGGCCTTGTTTGCGGCAGCCATGGGACGTAGACAGGGCTATCTGGGTGTATCCGTGGAAAGGCTGTCCAGGGATGAACGGGAGGAATTGAAGGTGACCCATGGTGTCATCGTCGCAGATGTTGTTGCAAAGAGCCCTGCTGAAATGGCGGGTATCCGGGAGGATG
>CAZYTI010000113.1:0-9083 GCA_964650065.1 uncultured bacterium | reverse complement strand
GTCGAATCGTATTGAATTGAAATATGAAAGAATGTTTAAACCAGATGTCTACTCGAATTTCAGCATTCATTACAGTTTTTCTACATCTTTTAAAAATCAATACTATCTACAAATAAATGCGACTTTGGGACCATTGGAGAGGCATGATTACTACGAACCGAGAGTGCAAGGACGCTTTTTTATAGATCACAAGTTCTATCATACTAATTATACAATGAAGACAGATCCAAGAAAATCGCTTTCTGTTGGAGTTCAGGCAGGCTTTACGAGTTCATATGACTATGATTTTGATACCAAAATTCGATATATTTCGATTGAGCCTACTTTAAAGCTGAACAATCAATTTAGATTGGGATTTGCCTTTTATTATGGAAGAGATTATAATCAACTCGGATATGTGGATGACGGACCGCATTCGGAAACGATTGTATTTGGGAAGCGGGATCGAAAAACCGTAACGAATACGCTTAATGTATCGTATGACTTCAATCATTTGGCCTCCATCAATTTCAGACTTAGGCACTACTGGTCCAAGGCCGTCTACGATTCTTATTTTGAATTGAAGGACGACGGACATCTCAATCCCATGAATTACAATGGTACCCATGATGCCAATTATAATGCTTTTAATATCGACATGACATTCAGGTGGATTTTTTCACCGGGCAGCGAAATACTCGTTAACTGGAAGAATTCCATTTATGCCGATGACAGGTATATGGGTGATTGCTACTGGGATAATTTAAAGAATACCTTGGATACACCCCAGATAAATAGTTTTTCCATCAAGATATTATATTATTTAGATTACCTAAGCCTTAAGAGGTCAAATTAAGTCATGAAAAATATAATTCATAATGGATTACCCGAGAGTTGGAATATATACTGGGTAGACGTCAAAGTCAGTAATGTGTTTAAACCGGAAGAATGAAACCAACATTGGAGTGTATTATGAAGCAAAAACAAAGAGCAGGTATATTTGTCATTTTAACATTTTGGCTAATGGGTCAATCCATAACCACCAGTCATGCTCAAAAGGCCGGTGACGATATCGTCATCGGAAAATATGAGGTGATTCATTCTGAAATTCTGAACGAAGATCGCACCCTTTTAATCCATCTGCCAAGAAATTATGAAAAATCCACAATTGATTATCCTGTCCTGTATCTACTCTATGGAAATCATGTCACAACCTATTTTGCCGAGGCTGTGGCCATTTTAGACCGGTTAGGTCCCACTGGAAGGATTCCCGAAATGATATTGGTCGGCATCATGAATACCAACCGTTACAGGGATCTCCTTCCCTTGAGTGACAATGGCAGCCCCACAGGGATAGAGGCTTTTATACAATTTTTTAGAGAGGAACTATTCCCCTACATCGAGAAAAATTACAGAACCAAGAATTACAGAATCATCATGGGACCCCAGGCAGGCGCCAATTTTGCCATGTATACGCTGTTTGAGCATCCCGAACTATTTGATGCCGGTATCATCAACAATCCCTTCCGATGGACAGGTGGAAGGGATATGATCATCCAAAATGCCCGGTCGTTTCTTGCTAAAAACAAGACCTTTAATAAATTTTTATTCATCACTTATGAAGACAGCGATTCTTTTGCCGTGGAGGGCATAGAGTATATCAAGAGATTCTCGGAAATGGTAAAAACGCACAATCCGAAAGATTTTACTTTAGCTTTAAATTTCATAGAAGGCAATGATGAATTCCTTCAACCCCTGGGCCTGAGAAAAGGGTTGAATACATTGTTTACAGACTATCCTTTTCCGGAAAATATAAAAGTGGAGACGCTCGATGATATACTGGTTCACTACGAAAGATTATCGGAAAAATACGGCTTCAATGTGGATGCTCCCGAACACATTCTGACAAGTAGAGGGGCTGATCATTTATTGGAAAATGGAAAGACAGATGAAGCTGTAATGATATTGAAATACAATATGAAAAAGTATCCTCAGGCAGCCAATGCTTACTGGCGCATGGCCAATATCGATCTCAGATCAGGGAACCTGGAGAATGCAAAAGGATATTTGGAAAAGATGGTCGAATTGGTCCCGTCCGACAACGCTATGATTCGATCGAGATTGTGTATGGTGGAAAAAAGAATCAACGAATCCGCCGCATATCAGGTCGAGAAGGCTTTTCGAGCATCCGGGTTCGAAACAGCTATAAGGAAATTTAATGAAATTAGGGAGGATAAACGAACGACTTTTTATTTTGAAGAACGCGAATTTAACGAGTTGGGATATCGTTTGGTAAATACCGGGAGGTTTGGAGAAGCCATCGAGATTTTCAAACTCAATGTCGAGATGTTCCCCAATTCAGCCAATGTTTACGACAGCCTGGGTGAGGCATATATGAAGAATGGAGATAATGACCTGGCCATTAAAAATTACGAAAAAGTATTAGAGATGAATCCGGAAAGCGAAAATGCCAGAGAGATGCTCAAGATACTTGAAAAGAAGTAATGTGAAAACAAGCCTGACATGATGCCATTGAGGCGTTTATATTGAGAAACTTCATTTGTTATATCAGTCTCATTTTTATGGTCTTAGTTGTTCAAAATTGATTAATGGAGAATGGTCCACAGAACGGAAGTTCTGATATTTACTGGGTGGATGCAAAGATTATTGAAAATCTCAGAGAAAATTAATATCACCACTTGAATATGAGGAGGTCATGACAATGGAATCAAAAAAAACGATAATCACCATACTGTGTATACTCTTTATTTTGATAAAATTTTCCATGGCACAGGATATTCATAAAGCAGCAAAGACCGGTGATATTGACCAACTGAAAAAAATACTGGATGAAAATCCGACTCTGGTGGACAGCCAGGATAAAGACAGGATGACACCCTTGCATCGCGCCATTGATGCTGGAAACCTGGAGGCCGCTTCCCTGCTCATCAGCAGCGGTGCAGATGTCAATGCCGTGAATTATAAAACCGAAACACCGCTGCACATGGCAGCCAATGCGGGTAATGCCGATGCGGTAAGATTGCTGCTTAAACACAATGCAGATCCGACCCTGAGGGAGATGCGTGACAGGATACCGCTGTTCCTGGCCTGTAACTGGGGGGATGATCTGGAGACTGTTAAGTTGTTGATCGATGCAGGATCTGATGTGAATGATAAGAACAGCCGAGGAGAAATAGTATTGATATCCACCCTCTATTACGGCAAAAAGGAAATTATCGATCTTTTAATCGACAGCGGTGCAACCATACCCGATGATGAAGCTACCTTGCGAAGAGTACTGTACATCACAGCCTCAAATGGAATGGAAAGGCCCTTCAACATCGCCCAGGAAAAAAGTGAAACACAGCATATTGAATGGTGGACCGGGATTCCCATGCATGCCTGTGCCCGAGGTGGTTCGGTTACAATTGCCAGGAAACTGATGGAGAAAGAAATCGATTTCAAAAATAAAAACCGATACGGTATTACACCACTGCATATCGCAGCAGAAAATGGAAGAATGGAGCTGCTTGAATTTCTGCTGTCAAACGGAGCGGACATGGATACGCCCAGCAATTTGGGAAAAACCGCCCTTCACTATGCAAGTGAGAACGGACATGATGATCTTGTCACGCTGCTCACCAGCAAAGGTGCTTCCCAGGTCGCCCCAAAATTCCCGGATTTAAGTGGAAATTATCTGGGACAGGAGGAACCCGGAGATATGCCTCTCATGTTTGCCCCTGGCATCGTATCCGGTCATGGTTTTAACAGCGAACACAGCCCGGCTGTCTTTTCTCCGGACCTAAAGGAAGTTTACTGGACACAAAAATTTCGTGGTCCGATCCTCTTTATGAAGCAGGAAAAAGGCGTATGGACGGCCCCAAAACCGGCCCCTTTTTGTTCAGAATTCGGGGATGGGGAACCCATCTTTTCTCCGGATGGTAAAAAGCTGTTTTTTCTCTCGCTCAGGCCGATAGAACCGGATGGGCCCGGCGGCAAGGAAAATATGTGGTGGGTGGAACGTATAGGGGAAGGGTGGTCGGAACCAAAAACGGTGTCACCAAAGATCAATGCCTTTGATCTGCACTGGCTGTTTTCCATTGCCGACAACGGAACAATTTACTTTGCCTCTCCCAGCGGAAATAGTTTTGGGCAAAACGATATTTACAAGTCGAGATTTGTCAACGGAGCGTACGAAGAGCCGGAAAACCTGGGATCCGTCATCAACACGGCCGGTGTCGATCATACCCCCTACATCGCTCCTGATGAGCGTTATTTGATTTATGTTTCCCCGGGGGAATCGTCCTCATCCAATTGGAAATTTCATATCAGCTATCGAAACGAGGATGGTTCCTGGATAGAACCGATCGAATTGAGTCAGGAGATAAACGACCTCGAATATGCACTCTGCCCGGCAGTGACACCGGACGGCAAATTCATGTTTTTCATTGGCGGGGGGGATATCTATTGGGTCGATGCGAAGTTTATCGACAATCTGAAGCCGGAAGGATTGTAATGATGAAAATCTAAGGAGAATTTATAAAGGAATGATTCTATGGATAAAAGAATCCTCAATATGAGTACATTCATTACTTCGCTCATCATATTTATCTTGCTGCCGGTTACCCTTCCTGGCCAGAATATCCAAGTCACAAAGCTATCCGATGATGTCATCGTCCTTCATCCTTCGGAAGTACGGAACCTAGAGGTGATTCGCGAGGTGGGCGGGACCATGGTGGCGGTCCGTACGGAGGACGGCCTCGTCGTCTTCGATTCCTTCACATCACTCGAGATGGGCATGGAAGCGCAAGATCTCATCGAAACAGCCTTCCCCAATGAACCCATTCGATATTTGATGAACAGTCATCATCATGCCGATCATGTGCGAGGCAACCAGTGTTGCCGGGATGTGTGTATCATCGGTCACAGGAATGTCGAGAGGTACATGATGGAGGATCATGGGCGGTTGATGAAAAAATACGGCCACTACGATGGGAAAATCGATACATTATCCAAGCTGTTGAGCAATAAGAAATTTTCCTCTGATGACAATGTGAAAAAGGTGGAGGAAGATCTGGCATTCTGGAAAGAAGCCAAGGATTTTTTGGAATCATATGTGCCGACGCCGCCTTCCTTTCAAATCACCTCTGATACCATCTTAAAATTTGGAGGCAAAACCTTCGAGATACTCTTTTTCGGCACCGCCCATACCGATAACGACATCGTCGTCCTCGACAGGGAAGACAGACTCCTGATCATGGGCGATCTCTTGTGTTACCGAAAATGTTATGTCATGGACCCGTCGTCCGATGCGGAGAATTGGATAACCCTGCTCGATCACCTTCTCGATCGACGAGATGAATATGATCACGTGATCCCGGGACACGGGGGCGCTGTCGAAAACATCGAAGCACTGATCGAACAGCGGGATTATCTGAAAAATATATATGAGGCCGTCGTCACATCTCGAGAAAATAAATTAACGCTGGATCAGGCCAAAGAAACGATGCATTTGGAACAGTATAAAAACTATATGATGTACGATCGCATTGGGCTGGATATCGAGGCGTACTGGCAGCAAGTTGATAAACGGAGGGACTAAGCGATATGGTGGGTGGATGCGAAAATCATTGAAGAATTAAAACCGGATGTATTAAGATAAATGAGACAACTCATGAAACACAAAGCAACTATTATCGGAATCATGGTCATACTTGTTATGATTTTCAGCAACTGCACACGGCAATCCGGCTTCCCGGTTTTAAAAGGTTCCTACCTCGGCCAGAAACCACCGGGAGATGTGCCGGAATTATTCGCTCCGGGTATCGTGTCCAGTGTTTACTTGGAACACAGCAGTGCTGTATTTACCCCTGATGGTAAAGAACTCTTCTGGTCCAGAGAAATCAATGTCGGTCAAACACCAAGGATTATTGTAGTTTTACATATGAAGCAGGAAAACGGAGTGTGGATCCGACCGGAGTTGGCGCCATTTAATTTTAATGAAGCCGCATATAATCATATCAATTCTATCTCTCCCGACGGAAAGCGCTTATATTATTTTAGTTGGAGTGAAGAAAAAGGCAGAAAAGTCTGGGTAGTGGATAAAACCGAAAATGGTTGGGGAGAGCCCCGGTTAATCCGACTAAACACAATCGATAATCCGGGTAATACTGCAAATGAAGTGCATGAAACCCGAAACGGAAATCTTTATCTTACCGGTACCCTTGAATCTATGCAGCAAGGATATGGCATTGTCCGTTCAAAATTCGTTGATGGAAAATATCTGTTCTTTATAGGTTATTCGAACACTTATAATGAGGACGAAATTTTTGAAAAAAAGTACACCTATGCAGAGCTAATTGAGATTCAGGAAAGTATTTTTAATGGCTTGGGCAACATTTACTGGGTTGATACAAGTTTTATTGAAGAATTGAATCCAAACAACCAAAAATAACGGAGAGTTGTCATGGAACGAAAAAACATTGTTGTCGGAATTATATTTTCCTTGATTGGCTTTTCCTATGTACTCAAGGCACACGAAGATACTCCTAATTTACTTACCGTTAAAAGAGTCAACCAGAATACCCCGGGCGAGATCGATACGACACTCTATTCCAGGGTATTGGGAGAGGACCGTCGCATCTTTATCCGGTTGCCGAAATCATACGGGGAATTGATGCAAACCGCTTACCCTGTGCTCTATATACTCGATGCGGAAAGAGGGCCCCGTTGGGCAAATACGGTGGCGACTGTCGATGAGTTGAGCACATCTGAAACCATAGCCGATATGATTGTGGTTGGCATCCACAATACCGACAGGAACCGGGACATGATCCCCCTGGAAGTCGCCCACAGACCCGGTTCGGGTGGTTCTGATAAATTCCTACAGTTCATCACCCATGAATTGAATCCTTTTATCGATTCTCAGTACAGAACAACACGGTTCACTGTCCTCTACGGAGGATCGAATGCGGGGCTCTTTACGGTTTACGCCCTGCTGACAACTCAGGAAGTAATTCAGGCGGGTATTTCCGCCAGTCCGATGATCGGACACTGCAGCGATTTCATGTTTGCCCATGCTGAAAAATTTTTGCAGAGCAATCGGTTCAGTGAACGGACCTTGTTCATGGTTTATGGAGAAAACGACTCGAAACGGGTCGTCGATTATGCGCCTGAATTCCTCGACTTGATCAAGAGTAAAGCCTCAGATAACATTCACTCTAAAATAGTGATACTGGAGAACGAAGGCCATGTACCTCAGGCGAGTCTTCGGCTCGGCCTTGTTGAAATCTTCAAGCAATAACTAAAAATTGCTTTAGCTAAAAAGGGTGATCCGACTATGAAACGATTAGCAATTTTTATAGGAATCGCATATATCATCATTTTAAACTGTACCGGTCGGGATCCATTTCCTGTATTTAATGGGACCTACTTCGGTCAGAAACCACCGGGAATGACACCGGAGGTATTCGCACCGGGGATTATTACAACAGACAATTTTAATGAAACAGGATGTACCTTTTCAATGGATGGGAAGGAATTCTATTTCACACGGAGTGGAGGCGATCTCAAAACACCAACCATCTTTAAAAGTCAATTTCAAGACGGTGAATGGACAATACCGCAAAAAGTTCTATTCGAAGGATTCGGACCTCATATCTCTCCGGATGGAAAATTCATGATATTTTCCAAATATAGCGTGACCGAAGACAATCAGAGATCGGTTGAATTGTGGCGGATGATTCGTGAAAAAGATAAATGGACCAAGCCCCAATATTTGGGACTCGGTTCAAGGGCGAGTGTCAGTCATTCAGGTACTGTCTATTATATTGATCGATCGAATATAGAAGATAGAGGCGTCATAGCCATGCAAAAATATGTATCAGGTGAATATCAAGAATCAGAAAGTCTTAACGGAGGTGTCAATTCGCCCTATTACGAAGCACACCCCTGTATTGCAAAAGATGAGCGTTTCCTCATTTTTGATTCGAATCGTCCAGGAGGATATGGGGAAGCTGATCTATATATCTGTTTTCGTGACCAAAACGGTTCATGGGGAAATGCGATTAACCTGGGGGAAAACATCAATTCCAAGGGCTGGGATGGATATGCCTCTATCTCTCCCGAGGGGATGTATCTGTTCTACTCATCGAATAAAAGCGGTCATTATCAGCTTTATTGGATAAGCATAAAAATGTGAAGAAAACCCGAGGCGTTAGAGAAGCTAAGGAAGAAATACCTCAAAGAAATGGAAGAAATAAAATGAAAGGAATGATAATAATTACCCTTTGGCTGCACCTTCTCTTTCACTCTGCAGGTCCAAATGCGTCCGCTATTAAGGAAAAAAGCAAGGAATCCATCCTCTTCGTCTCTTATTTTGGATATGAAGAGCAGCTCGTGGATTGCCTGACCCTGTGTGAAAGTATACGTAAGTTTGCCGGCTCTTTTGATAACGTACCCATCATCATTTATTTCCACGAGAGCCTGCAGGAATTAAAAACAAAATATCAGGAAGCGTTTTCAACATTGAACGCAGAATTGAAAAGCTTTAAGGCTCCCAAAGAAGCCTTTCAATACGATCTGGGGACAAAACCGTTTATCGCTGCCCTGGTGGAACAAGATGCCCTGGGAAAGGCAGCACTCCTGGCCTATCTTGATCCGAATATCATCATTTTAAATCACCTGAAACATGAGGAATTGGAACTGCTTCCCTTCGCATACAACTATCCCCTGTTTTTCGACCAGTTTTACGAGAGTGAATTAAAATTCGATTCCCTAAATGACGTGATCACTCTAAAATGTGAAATTTTCAAGAGTCGACTTCCTGCAAATTGGGATAAACAATTGAAAGGATCACCGGAAGTCATATCATGGATAAATGATCATCTCTCAAAATAGGACTTAAACTATGCGTAAGACACATCGTAATCAATGGAAAAATTTGAATCATATGCCGAGATTTCTTCTATTTTGTGTGATTGTTTTTTGCCTGTTACTGCACACACAATGCCGGAAAGAAAAAGTACCCGAACCCTATCGGCCATCAGACGCCCATACAAACTATCTTCTTGCTTTACAGCAAGTCCATCTTACGGAAACTGCGC
>CAZYTI010000112.1:0-9095 GCA_964650065.1 uncultured bacterium | reverse complement strand
TTGTCCCGGTAGGAACGCCAGTCACCCGACGTCCCCCGTACAGATCCCGCCGTGCAGTTTTCCCGCAACGGGCTCTTCAGTAATACTCGCTTCCGTATCAGCTTAACGCTTTATGAAAGTTTAATTGGTAATTTCTTCCTTGTGTAATTCGCGGTTTTAATAAACCAAAATGGTTCATCAATTCGTTGAATCCGTGCCAATTGTAGCTCCTCCGTTCACTTCGCCGATTAAGCCACTTATACAAAATTCGCTTTACATGATAGAAATACTCTTTCAAACTCTCGTAATTTCCCATAAGTCCATAGTAGTTATAGTATCCACGGAGTTTGGCATTCAGCTTCCTAAATATCTTCCATGTCGGATTGTTACGATGCTCACGACACCACGTTGTCAATCCAACTATCGATTTGTGTAGTTTCTGACGTGATGTCCGCTTCTTGATTTGAGGCTTTCTCTGGCTATTATATCCCCAGCGAAATTCAAATCCCAGAAAATCAAACCGTGAGTTCTCTTCCATACGAAATTTGCTAAAGCTTAAAATGCGTGACTTATCTTGTGCCAATTCCAAGTCGAACTTACCCAATCGTTTGGGAAGTTCTCGATAGAACCATTCCGCTTCTTGCTTGTATTGAAACAATACCACGAAATCATCGGCATATCGGCTCAAGTAAACTGAACCTTTACAATTCGGCTTGATGACTTTCTCAAACCACAAATCCAGTACATAATGCAGATACACATTGGCTAAAATCGGCGAAACAATGCCACCTTGCGGTGTTCCGGTCGCTGGATGGATCACCTGACCGTCCGTATCCAGAATACCCGCTTTCAGCCACTTACGGATTAACCGAAGAAAAGGTTCGTCGTTTATCCGTTCAGATAACATCTTTATCAGCCAGTCGTGATTGATGTGGTCAAAGAAACCTTTGATATCTGCTTCTACTACATAACCATACCAGCCATACTGCAACTGGTAATGCAATTCTTCGATAGCATTCTTCGCTCCTATCCCCGGTCTATAACCGAAACTATAGGGGAGAAAATCCTGTTCGAATATTGCATTTAAGATGCGGGCTACTGCCACCTGTAACAGCTTGTCAATAGTAGCCGGTATCCCCAACTGTCTGAACTTACCCTTTCCCTTCGGTATGTACTGTCTCCTTACCAATTTCGCTCGATAACCCTTTCTCTTTAAAACCTCAACAAGTGTCTGCACATGGCCTTCCAAATCCTGCTCGAATTCCAGAGCGCTTACCTTATCAACGCCACATGCCACATTCTTCTTGACATAACGCCAACTGTCAAGTAGGTTCTCCTCATTGAGCATTGTGTAAAGGTTGAAAAAACGATACTTCTTCAAGCGTTTTGCTTTGTTCGCTATTCCCCGCAGTATGTTTTGCATTAATCCTCCGACCCTGCTGTCCGGTTAATGTCCTCTTGCGAGCTACGTATTACTGTCACCTCCTTCCCCTTGTAAATGGCTCTCCCATTCTCTGAGTACTATGAAATGATCCGACTCCCTATCGCCAGACTTCCTTTCGTACTGTCCTTCCTATCTCTTGCCATTCTCTAAATAGGAGCCGATAGGGTCTCCCAAGTTCTCTGACATCCCTCTTCATGCATACCACACCTTAACAAACCCCGACAGCCTGGAAGAAATCTCACCTGTTACGATTACTTCCATGTTGGTTTCTATGCACGGCAACGCTATCACCGACTGTAACTAATATCCGGTTGTTTCGAGGCTAATATGGTCTCAGAGTGTGCGGGCACTCCTACGGTCTACATGATTCCCTGTGTACGCTTAAGGTACTTCGTTCAGCTTTGTTACTCCTTTCGATTTTTCAAGCAAGCAGGAATAACGCCTATCCTACATACCTCCAACACTCGGTATGGGCGGCTGGTTAAACCTTACCCAACAAAGACTTTCACTTCGCCAGAGATGTCAAGCTTTTCTTGGCGCACCACCGTTCACCGTTTACCTCTTTTCCACCAATCACCTTATGAGCAACATCTTCCTCACTTCAAAATAGGATCCTGCCTGCATCCGGTACAGATACATCCCTCCGGAAACTGGCAATCCGTACTCGTCCCGGGTATCCCATTGAACCGTATATCGACCCGGTTCTTTTTGGGTATTCACCAAGGTTCTGATCCTGGCTCCCAGGAGGTTATAAATCTCCAACGTGACTCTCGAAGACTTGGGTATTTCATAAGTAATTGTCGTCGTCGGATTGAAGGGATTGGGGGCGTTTTGACCCAGGGCAAACTCCGTCGGTACCTCGCCCTCTTCATGGCTATTCATATCCGTGATGGTAAAGGACTTGACAATCACATCCAATGTCAAGGAGCGACCCGAATGATCGATGGCCACGACATCTTCCATCCTGAATCTGACCAATTCGGAGGACGGCATTCCGTCGAAAAAGAACATGAGGACCCGGGCAATCAATCCAGAACCTTCCACACCGGACCGATTTATCGTATGGGACAGACCAATACTCACCCTGGATAAAGCCGTATCGATCCGGACAAAAGTGACCATATCGGGACCCATCCAGGAACTCATTTCCACCGATTGGGGTATCAATCCAGATTCGGCTTCGGGGGCCAAGTTGAAGGCAAGCCCGAAAAGATCCTCTACTTCTTCGACTCTAATCTCGGCAAAATAAGCCTCTGTAACTGGATCATTGAAGAACTCCAGAATCAACTTGCCCGACTGGCCGGTACCCAGGTGCTGTGGGTCATTTCCATTCTGAACCATCTGCATGAATGCGCCGTGCGTTTTTCCCCAGTTGAATCCAATGGGCAGCACATCCGCCTCATTGACTTCACCGTTTCCATCGGCATCGGCATACGTAGCCGCCTCAATGGTCCATGGAGTGGCCGATTGTGCGGACCACTGAATGGATCGATCCTCACGGGCAGGTCCCGTTTGATTCCAGTAGAGCCCCAGGGGCAGGACATCACCCTGATCCACAAGGCCATTGTTGTTGGTGTCTCCTGGCCATACAGGGACACCACTCTGGATGGCCACACAGGCTCCACTTGAAATTAAACTAATCGAAGATCCCGTGGGATCGTTGGCCGTCATATCCGAGATTGAAAATCGAACCTCTGTGTCACTGGGGATACCGGGAAGGAGTCTAAATTTAGCCCGCAGGATGGTACCCTGGCCATCCACACCCCCGGCCCCTGCCTTCCGGCTCACACCCACATCGATCTTACCTCCGGTTTCAGTGACAGTCTGACTGAAGACCAGATCGTTGCCCAGGAAATCTCCGTTAATAACATTGGCATAATGAGGGGTCAAGACGTCGACAAATTCTGTGTGGGTGTATTGGAGCGAAAAGCTCACACCGAATAGATTGGATACCGGATTGGCCTGCTCACCGACCTGCACATCGACCCAAAATTCTTGTCCGACAGCCTGGGGACTCGATACAACCGGCATGATGGGTATGGTCGAGCTATTATTGGATGATTCGACTCGGAGGATTCGGTTCTTGCCAGTCTCCAGGATAAACAGATCACCGTCAAATACAAAGACAAGTTCCGGCCTGTCCGCATCCTGAAAGGCCAGACCCGTTGCAAAGGTTTCAAATGTGCCGTTACTGTGAATCCGAAAGATCCTGCCTTCGTTGGCCCCTGGTGTCGATGGTGTGTATGAAGTCGCAAAGAGATCGAATCCGAACCGTCCGGTTCGATCCCATGCCAGATCTACAATGTCCGGAATGTCATCCACAAAGGTTGCGACAGTACCCTCGGCATCGATCTTCAAAATCTTATCATCCCCGTAATCGGCAACATAGACTGACTTGCCCTGATCATCGAATACGATACCACCCGGACGTGTGCCCGCATCCAATGTCACCAGAGTACCGCCGCTACCATCGGGTTCAATACGGTCTACAGTCCGGCTACCCTGATTTGTGAGATATAGATTCGAAGCGAAATCTCCACAGGGCGCAAATGCCAGATTCATCTTACCGTTGTAGGCCGTTACATTGGTAATATGGAATCGACTGGCACTGCCGTCAGATTGGACCCGGATGATGGCATCATCATCTTGATACCCTGAACTCGCTTTCCCAATGGCAATACCCGAGGTTAGGTACATATGATGGTCGAATTTCCCCCAGGGATCAATAGCCATGGCATTGGGTCGGTTGTCACTCCACTGACCACCTTCCGTAATATGGGTAGCAAAAGACGATTCCGTACCCGTATTATCGAACCGGATGATATTGTATTTATCGAAACCCGACCCTTGCACGGTGATGTAGAGATAATTGTCGAAATCTCCCGAAGGACTGTATGTAAAGGTTTCCATGGATGCAATATTGTCGGTGAAGACAGATCCTGTATATCCCATCGGTAGATTCAAATCCACATCCGGCCCCACACCTTCCTTACACTTACCGGCACTCCCGGCAGCATAAATAGCCGCAATCTCGGCAGCATTGAGGGCACGGTTGTAGACGGCAACTTCATCGATGAGGCCGTGCCAGGATCGCTCGGGATCTTGGTTACCCGTTTGTCCAAACTGCCTCACCGTCGGTGTATAGCCCTCAAATGCTATTGAACTCAGGTCTCTCGAAGCCACTTGCTCCCCATTGACATACAGTATCATGGAACCCGCCCTGTCCCAGGTAGCGACCAAATGGGCCCATTCGCCTTTCACCACACTCCCACCGCTGATACTATAGTATGTGCCACCGTCCTGAAAGTAGAAAACATAATTATTGTTATGATGCAAGCCCGTGTGTATCTCCAGGATACTATCACTGATGTCACCCAATCCATTATGGTCGGTGCTGGTCCCGTTGGACTCATAGTAGGCGACCATATGGCGACGGTCCGATTCAGAATGAGGCAAGAGCCAGTGTTCGATGGTCCCGGTCTGCCTGGGTAGCGATAAACCGTGGATCATATAATCGTCGTTTCCATCGAATTGAAACGCCTGGTCGACTTTGCCATCTGCAAAATTCGCCCCATTCTGCGATGTACCATTCTTTGATCCAACGATGTCCTGGGTATCACCATCACCCGGCCACCAGACCACGAGTCCCGAAGGTGGTTCCGAACATCCGGTTGGAGATTCTCCCTTCCCCGATAGCGGAATATCCAACGGCGACTCATCGGGATCGTTGCTGACTATCCTCAGGGATGCACTCTTGGAACTTTCTGAGGTGGGATTGAAACTCACCTGAATATCCTGCGTCGCTCCGGGTATCAAGGTAAATCCACCGCCACCGCTGTCGATGCTGAACTCACCGGAATGACTGCCCACCAGATCCATATTTGTCACATTCAGATCACCATTACCCTCATTGGTCACGACGAAGGTCTGGGAGGCACTGGAACCGACGACCACACTACCATAATCCTTTGTAGTGGGATTCACTGCAATGTCCGGAACCTTACAAACACCGTAGGATCCCGCTGCATAAATTGACTGGATCTCCGATGGCGTCAACGCCCGATCGAATGCCTTCAGTTCATCCATCATGCCGTCAAACGACGGATTCCAATGGTCGTCTCCGATCCATAGATTATTGGAATTAGAAGGTATCGCACCTGAGGTAGTTCCTATCGAACCGTCTTGCGAACCGTTGATATACACGGAAATCTGAGAACCATCATATACACCTGCCACATGCGTCCATGTACTTAATGGAATATCGGATGTGGATCTGGCCATGGCAGTACCCCCGGTCGTCCATAGATGGAAGAACACTTTATGGGGTGTATTGTCATCCGGTGTCACTGCAAATTGAAAGTCTGCACTCGATGGGGTTCGGTCGATGACAATCGTGGATTGACCGGTCGTCGCATACGATTTCAAATAGATCCAGCCTTCGATGGTCACAGCCGTGGCTCCCGTCAACAGGTCCGGATTTACACTGAAATAATCATCTGCCCCATCGAAATGAAACGCCTGGTCCACAAATCCCGTACCGTACGATAATCCGTTTTCCGCAGTTCCATCATTCGATCCAACGATATCGTCGGTATTTCCATCTCCCGGCCACCAGGCCATTATTCCTGAAGGCGGCTGGTCACACTCGGTCTGTACTTCACCCTTTCCTGAGAGGGGAACATCAAACGGGGACTCGTCCGGATCGTTACTGATCATTCTCAGTGAAGCACTCTTTGTGCTTTCAGAAGTTGGATTGAAATTCACCTGAACATCCCGTGTTGCACCCGGCAGCACTGTGAAGGGTCCTCCACCATTCTCGATACTGAAGTGGCCGGCATCTGCACCCATTAAGGTTGTCGACGTCACATTGAGATCTGTCGCGCCATTATTGGCCACGACGAAATTCTGGGTTGCACTGGAACCCACCCGAACGCTTCCATAATCTTTGGAATCCGGATCTACGGCGATGTCAGGGAATCCACCCCCAATCCCATTCAAAGCGACGTCTTTGGGATTCTCATCCGGATCGTTACTGGCAATGCGCAGGGTCACGGTTTTGAGGCCGACAGAAGTCGGATTGAAGCTCACATCGATGTTACGCGTCTCTCCGGGTGCTAAAGTAAATGCACCTCCGCCGTTATCTATGCTGAACTGGCCCGGATCTGTACCTATGAGAGTCGTCGATGTCACATTCAGATCGTCATTGCCTTCATTGGACACCTCAAAGGTCTGGGAGGCACTGGACCCCACAAGGACGTTTCCATAAGCCTTGGTTGCAGGATCGACAGCAATGTCCGGTACCCTGCAAATACCCTGGGCGCCGGCATCGAATATGGCCTGGATCTCACCGCCAGTAAGAGCACGATTGAACAACATCACTTCATCAATGGTGCCCACATACGCTTCCCCGGCAATCATACTGGTCCTCCAACCGATGATCCCCTGTCGCGGTGTCGTATCCACAATATCGGTCGGTGTCCCACTGATCCTGACAGTCCCTGTCTCCTCCATACCGTTAACATAAACTTTTAAATTCTCCAGGCCTCCACCGTCAACGAGGACACCGGCCACATGCAGCCATTGCCCGTTGTTTACAGAAGTCTCACTGAGTCGTTCATTGAACTGTCCTATGGCTTTGTGATTATAGATACCGATCTTTCCATTGGCAACCTTAAGTACCAATTCATCGGCGGACGTACCATGACCCAGGGAGAAAACAGCACCATCACTGTCAAATGTCCGAATCCATGCCATAACCGTCGCACTGGTCGAGAATCCCTAATTTATCGTGGAAGTGACAATGTAATCATCCACACCATCCAGAATGAATCCTTGGCCCACTGTTCCTGCCGTGTATGCTTGAGAAGGTTCTGTTCTTCCGTCAGTTCCCTGCTGTAGCGAACCATCCTGGTTACCAACAACGTCATTGGTATTTCCATCCCCCGGCCACCAGTGCCCCAATCCGACAGGTTGCGGAAAACACGCACCGGCTGTCGAAGCGGTTCCGGAAAGGGGGACATCCAATGGAGATTCATTCGGGTCATCACTCACAAAACGCAAGGCAGTCGTTTTTGTCCCCTCGGTACTTGGATTAAACCCCATGCTCACATTCATGGTCCCACCTGGTAAAAGGGTAAAAGCACCTCCTCCCTGGTCGATTCGGAATTCATCCGAATTACCCCCTGTTAATGTAACGGAGGACACATTAAGGTCCGCCATCCCTTGATTGGTGACCACAAAAACTTTTGATACGCTTGTACCAACCGAGACGGCACCATAATCCCAGAAATTGGGATTGACGTCGATGTCAGGAGCACTGATCGGATCCACGATCAAATTAACGACTAAATTAACGGGGAGACCATCAGAATGTTGCATCCAAGCAGCGGACGAGCCACCGGTGGATACCCATGAATTATAATTACGGGCAGCGATACCCGTGGGAGGAAAACCATGATTATCCGTCGCATCAACATCGCCTCCTATTCCCGGTCCACCACCGGATCCTACGGCAGTTAATCGCCCACCTTGTGGAAACTTCATGAGAACAGCGAGCGTTGTACTTTCGTTTACTGTGGCCGGTGAAGGAAAATTAACAACAACATCTCCCGATGCCAGGTTAGTCACATTGGTTCTTGATGTTAAAGGAATGGCATTTATCGACCAACTTGCTCTGCTTCCAACGACAGGAACAACCGATAAATCGGGCCAGGTGGTCTGCTCATCGTTGTTCATAAAGCCGACACCCGTGACTTGAAACGGAAACTGAGTTCCATAGGCTGTAAAATCACCCGGCTCAAAGATGATTATAAAATAATCTTCTGTTCCATTGGGATCCTCAATACCATTTCCATCAAGATCATACCACTGTGGATTGTAAATAAATTCAGCAACACCATCATTCAAGGCAACAGTGGTTTGCTGAGTCACTGTAGATGCCTTTTGCATGGGAATCCCCTTACCTCTCTGTCGAATGAGCTTTATGTCCTTTCCAATTGTGGAGGTTCCTCCTGAAGAAATTCGCTTTTGGGAATAGGCATGATGATTTATGCAAAAAATGGAGAGTACCAACAGACAGCCAAATCGAAGAAGCTTCCAATTAGATGATGACGTTCCTAGCATCCGTATATCCTCCTACATTAAAATTTTGATGACTCATTTGTCGGTCTCTGACAATCATGTGATTTTTAATGCTAAAAAAATCCAGCGCGGATAAGCTTTGAAATTTAAAAACAAAGGATTATTACAAAATGCAGATTTTCAACATCCTTGCAATGTAATTAGAATGGCGTAAAAACAAAATCTGATTTGCCATTTTCCACAAACCAGATCTGCTGTGCATATATAAGTAAAATAATTACGTGACCTTGGCTTCCTCTTCAGTTATTCAGTTCTTTAAAACATCATGGCAGGTTTAGTCAGAATTTAACAAAAGTTCAGCCTAACGTCAAGTATAAAATTATCATTTTTTGGGGAACCTCCCAAGGTTATAAGTAGTATAATTCTACTAAATTAATTTACAACTCTATTAATGTGATCACTTAATAAATGATTTAAAAATTTTAGTTTTAATTTCATGCATAAAAGCTTCTGTGTTAGTAATACCTTTAATAAGATTATATTGATATTCAATAACTAAAGCATATAAATCATTATAATGTTTTGCAATTTT
>CAZYTI010000111.1:0-9119 GCA_964650065.1 uncultured bacterium | reverse complement strand
GTTTACAGGTGACTTGTGTGTAGGTGCCGGAACATTCAACGGGAACTATCCCGCGGTTGTGGTCGCCTGGGAGTCCTTTAAGGTGGACGACTATGAAGCACCGGGTTTCACCAAAGGGGATCCCATCATGGTCCGAGTCTGGCGTATAACAGACAGGCGGGAATACGATATCCCCATCGTCACTCAGGAAGATAAAGTACCGGTATTTGGAGAAGGTCCCATGCTCACTTTTGGTTTGGGTGATATCCAGGGGCTCGAGGTACTTCCCACGACCTTTGAACTGGATCAAAATTTTCCGAATCCGTTCAATCCCGAGACATCGATTCCCTACCAGCTTCCCGAAGAGAGTCGAGTCCGGATCATGATTTACAATACCATGGGACAGATCATTCGCGCTCTGATCGATGAAACAAAAGAAGCAGGAAGACATACAGTCACATGGGATGGTCGTAACGAACAAGGTCTTCGGGTGAGTTCCGGAGTCTACTTCGTCAGAATGAAAGCTGGAGATTATACGAAAATACAGAAGATGACATTGATTCAATAGTGCATTTTCGTACTATGCTTATAATGTAATAAATTTTTAGGTGCGACCGGTGCTCGTACGGTAGTTCCGGTCGCACTCGAGATGGAAATATTAGCCTTCGGGGGTGAATCATGAATATCCATCGCGGTTTGGTTTGCAAGTCCATCGTTATTCTGTTGGTCGGACTCGGCTCTCATCTTTATAGCCAACAACATTTCAATCCAGTCACGAATACCGGAAATTCTTGTGCCATTGTGATCATGAATGCGATCGTCGATGGTATAATACTCGAAACGGGTGATGAAATCGGCGTTTATGACGGCGATCTCTGTGTCGGCGTTGCCATTATTCAAAGCACATTTCCTGTGAATTGTGCCGGCATCTTAGAATTTCAGGGACCGGGGGGAGTCGTCCTGATTGGTGCCAAAGTCGGGCAACCAATCGAGTTCAGGGTATGGGATAAAAGCAGAGGATTAGAGCTCCTTGGAGCCCCTTCCTATACCAGTGGTGGTCATTTCGGAAATATTCTCACCATTGTGGGCCATGTCAGCGCCTCTACCAGCAGTCCGGTGACCGAACAAGCGGACATCACGATTCCTGACGATTTCTCGCTATCCCAGAATTTTCCAAATCCTTTCAATCCATCAACAACAATCCGTTATCATTTGCCCGGTACCGGGCGGACGCGGATCACCATTTTTGACATTTTGGGCCAAAAAATGAGAAGCCTCGTCGACGAAATGAAAACGGCAGGGAAGTATACTATCGTCTGGGACGCAAGAGATGACAGAGGAAATCGCGTGAGTGCAGGCGCTTATTTTATCCGGATTGAGGCAGGAAATGATACGAAAACAAGAAAAATGCTTTTGGTGTATTAATAATTTGAATCAATAATTTGAAGGTGGACCTTGATTAATAAAGTGAAAAAGCAGATAGGTTTCTCGATCGTTCTTCTCACTCTATTCGGCGCTTCCGCTACTGGTTTTGGACAAGGAGCAGTTACCCATTTTACTCCGGTCGCCAATACCGGGGTCACCAGACCTGTTCAGGTTGAAACCGCCACCATACAAATCGATGGTGGAGGTAATACCCGCCTTGAGGAAGGGGATGAGATTGCTCTGTTTGACGGTGACCTCTGTGTTGGCGCAGTCAGAGTCGAACCCAATCCACAATTAGCGGATTCCTTGTTCCCGGTCACTTTTCCCAGCATTTTACGGGTGATTACACCCATCGATACGCTGCCCGGAGCCGTTGAAGGCAATACCATGAGCTTTAGAATTTGGGATCAAAGTGCCGATGCTGAGGTCAAAGCCGAGGCGACTTATACAGAAGGTGTGGGAAGTTTTGGAGAATTCTTGACAGTCGTGAATCCCCTCATAGCCAATGCTGTGAGTATCAATTTTCAGATAGATCCGGCCACATATGCGTTTCCCTACTCCATCAACGGCCATGAATATACCGGGCAACAAACCGTTCTCATGAGCATCGGTTTTACGTATACACTCTCGGCAGAAGATGTACCTGCACTGACCGGATTGCCTGCAGGAGAAAGATACAGGTTTGAGAAGTGGAACATCGCCGGTGTCGAGGACACCGCAAATACATACCTCTATACGGCGCCGGCCACGACTCAAAACATTACCGTCCATTTTCAAAAACAACATTTATTGACCATTAATACCCAGTATGGGACAACCACGGGGCAGGGGTGGTATGATGAAGGCACTGTCGTCAACTTTTCAGTGGATTCACTCACCCTGGCAGTTTCACCAGGCACACGCCGTGCTTTTAATGGCTGGACCGGTACGGGCACCATATCTTATTCCGGCAACGCAAATCCTGCCACCGTAACAATGAACAGCCCCATCATCGAATTTGCATCGTGGATTATTGAGTACCAGCTGACGACCACGGAGATACCGGACATCGGTGGCGATATTATTTTAAATCCCACAGGAGGTTGGTATACACCGGGAACGGTCGTTACCGTGACAGCCAATCCGGCGGCAGGATATCAATGGCAGACTTGGAGTGGAGACGTGCCTGCCAACGTGAATCCCGTGGCCATTACGATGACTCAGCCGAAGAGTGTGACCGCAAACTTTGTAAAGGTCTTTGCAATCACCATCGATACGCAACCCACAGGATTGGTGTTTACCGCAGACGGCAACATGTACAATGCACCGAGGACATTCATTTGGATTGAAGGCAGCCAGCATTCCATTGGTGTGGGTTCACCCCAAAGTGGTCCTCAAGGCACAAAATACCTCTATACTGCATGGAGCGATGGCGGTGAACAGTCTCATGACATCAGTATACCATCGGCGGATGTGACATATACTGCCGTATTTAAAACACAGCATTATCTGGATGTGCAAACTCTGTGGGGGATACCGTCCGGAACGGGATGGTATGACGAAGGTTCGACAGCCCCTTTTTCCGTAAGTGGAACAGAAATTTCGGGTGGACAGGGAATACGCTATCTTTTCACAGGGTGGACCGGTAGTGGAACCGGTACTTTTTATGTGAGTCCCAATCAGTCAGGCTCGGATAGTACCCATACCGTGACCATGGACGGTCCAATCACAGAGGTGGCACGCTGGGATCCCCAGTATTATCTGGAAACCACTGAGAATCCGGATGACGGTGGAAACATCACGCAAGGACCGCTTCCGCCGGGTGCCTGGTATGACGCCAATGTGGATGTGATTCTGAATGCGGCGCCTGTACCCGGTTATCTGTGGGCCGGTTGGACCGGAAGCATCACACCGACTACAGATAGGCCCCTCATTGTTCAAATGAATGGCCCAAAATTTATTATTGCCAACTTCGGTAAAGAGGTTCAGGTCACTATTGAGACGCAACCCCCTGATCTTGAATTTTCAGCGGATGGCATCGCATACAATACAACTCAAATATTCACCTGGATAGAAGGAAGTCCTCATACATTATCGGCAGCATCTCCCCAGGCCTCCGGACCGGGCATCCAGTATACTTATACCTCCTGGAGTGATGGTGGTGATACAACGCATATCTATATCGTTCCCACTTCGGGAGATAGCGTTACCGTCAATTTTAAGCTGCAATATCAACTGACCGTTATTACGGATTCCAGCACAGCTTATGGGGGAGGTTGGTATGATGTGGGTGAAGAAGTCACTTTTTGGATCAGTCCTCCTGCTATCACTCTGGGGCTAGAGACACGTTACGCTTTTAGTGATTGGCAGGGTACGGGCGCAGGGTCTTATACAGGCGAAGATACTTCCCAGACTGTGACCATGAACAATCCCATCACAGAAGTCGCCAACTGGGCAACTCAGTATCTTCTGACATTAAATTCAGAACATGCTACCACGACAGGTGCAGGGTGGCATGATGAAGGATCCAATGTGACTTTTTCGGTTTCACCTGCCTTGATGCCTGCTGAAGAAGGCATAAGATATTTATTCAATGGCTGGACTGGAACGGGAATCGGTTCATATACGGGACCGAATAGTGGTCAAACAGTACAGATGAATAATCCCATCACCGAAGATGCGGGATGGACGACACAATACTTTCTCAGCACCAATGAAGATCCCGGCGAAGGTGGAGATATGACGCCTGCACCGCCCGGTGCATGGTATGATGCTGGGACGGAAGTAGAACTCACCGCCATCACAGCCCTTGGATATTTATGGGCCGGATGGTCGGGTGATATCTCCTCAATGAATAATCCCGATACGATGTTGATGAATGAACCCAAAACTGTGACATCCAATTATGGCACACGGGCAGAGGTCACCATCCGAACCCAGCCTCCGGGCCTGGAGTTTATCGCTGATGGAGATACTTTCAGCACTGAGCAGACATTCAATTGGATCGAAAGAAGTCAGCATATGCTATCGGTGGAATCACCCCAAGCTGCGGGACAGGGCACGAGGTTCGTCTATTCCTATTGGGATGATGGGGGCACACAGACTCACAGCTATCAGGTTCCCGTACTTGGGGATACGGTTGTCGTCTATTTTGTTACACAATATTTGCTAACATTGGAGTCGACATATGGTACAGCGGTGGGTGGAGGGTGGTACAATGAAGGAGCGGAAGCAGTCTTTTCTTTGGAAACCGTTGCGATACCTGTCGGAGTGGGAAAACGGTACAAATTTTATGTATGGGTTGGATCCGGAGCCGGATCCTATACGGGACCAAGTCTTGTTAATAAAATCACCATGAACAACCCCATCACCGAGCATGCCGATTGGTATGAACAGTATAAACTCACCATCAATTCAGCATATGGTGAAACCTCCGGGGGGGGATGGTATAACACGGGAACCTATGCGACATTCTCCGTTCTTTCAACATCGATATTTATTGATATTGGGATACGACACTTTTTTACCGACTGGACGGGAGCAGGTGCAGGATCCTACACTGGACCGGACAGTGCGTATACTGTAAAAATGGATACCGCTATCACGGAAGATGCCACGTGGCATACTCAATATCGTTTAACAACCATTGAAGAGCCCGATGAAGGTGGAAACGTCATACCGCCACCACCGGGTGAATGGTATGATACCGGAACCCAGGTAGATATCACAGCGATTCCCATCCTTGGATACCACTGGGTTCGGTGGGGTGATGATTTGGATGATGTTTTGGATAATCCCGCATCTCTGATTATGAATGCCCCGAAACGTGTGACGGCCTATTTTGGCCGAGAGGTACAGATCACCATAAAAACCGAGCCATTCCAATTGGCATTTACAGTGGATGATTCTACATATACTCAAACTCAGACCTTTACCTGGCTACAAGGATCGGAACATACATTATCGGTAAATTCTCCTTTTGATGTTGTGAATGGATCACGCAAGGCTTTTAAATCCTGGAGCGATGGTGGGACACAGACACATCTCTACACAGCGCCGGGTGACAATGAAACGGTTATCGCCAATTTTATTATCCAATATCTTTTGACCGTCAATTCACCCTATGGTACACCTTTTGGCGGCGGATGGTATGAGGCCGGCACTCAGGCCACATTCAGTGTCTATCCCCATTTTATCCAGGTTCAATCGGGCATTCAAAATCGATTCAAGGAATGGCAGGGCACGGGTGTGAATGCTTACAGTGGGCCCGACACCTCTCATACGGTGACCGTGAGTAATCCAATTACTGAGACAGCTATTTGGGAAACAGTGAATGCCCTCACATTGGTGACCACTGTTCAGCCGGCCAATAGCGGACAAATCCGGGTGTTGCCAGGTATTGGTAGCCTATATTATGGTAATTTGATTACCGTTATTGGGATACCCAATTCGGGATACTTTTTCGATCACTGGGAGGGTGCAGTAACGGGCACCAGCGATACCGCCCAGTTTGTTATTTTATCCGATACCTATGTCACTGCTCATTTTTCAAGAATTGATTTGTTCCCGCCCGTTGTGTACGATCATTTTCCCGGAAATGGAGTGGTCGGGGTTCCTCTGAACAATGGTTTCGAACTCAAAGTGAAAGACGAGTTAAGCGGTGTGAATCTTAACACTCTGAATGTAACCCTATCAGGAAATCTGATCATTCAGAATGGTGTGGATAGGACAAATGGCAATGTATCCATTCATCCAATAACCAATGGGTATCATATTGTATATCATCCAACAATCTACCTTCCGGCAGCGACGACAATAACGGTGGGTGTTCGCTGCCAGGATCTTGCACCCATTCCCAATGCATTGGATTACAGTTACAGTTATACGACAGGATACACGACGATTAGATATACCTCGATCGTTGTGGTTACTCCAGTGGGAACCACGATTACCGACACGTCTGGTGTGGTTCTTATCATTCCCAATAATGCATTGCCCTACACTTCGACAATCTGGATCGGCCAGATGGATGGATTTCCCGGTTTTCCTGATTATGTCAGAAGTTTGGGTCCCATTTACTATTTTGTACCCCATGGGATTGAGTTTGTGACTCCGATTCGAATCAGTCTACCGATTTCCGGCGTTGATTTTGTGAATTCCGGAGCGGCCTCCCTGGAAGATTTAAGCATACTCGGATACAATATGTCAACAGGGGACTGGGATGAAATTCCATCTGAGGTCGATATAACAAATATGGTGGTTACTTTTACCTTCACACGAATGGGTTATTTTCGAATCGTTGCCGGAGGTCAGGCAAGTGTGACAGTCGATGGTTTTGCAGAGATTTTCAACTTTCCAAATCCATTTAATCCGGATCTGTATTCGACCAATATCGTCTACAAATTAAAGGATAATAATGCCATTTCTCTAAAAATATACGATGTGTCGGGACGCCCGGTTAGAGTGCTGGAAGATGGTGTTGAAAAATTAGGGTCACGGAATTATACAGCGGTCTGGGATGGAAGAAATGGAATGGGCGATCGTGTGTCCAACAATGTCTACTTCTGCATTCTCGAAACAGTGGATGGGCATAGGAAAATTCGTAAGATTGCAGTGCTTCGTTAAAAACGAGTAGTCAAATGATGATACGGAAAAATCAGGGAAAATTTGTGAAGAAATCAATACTTTTTGCGGCGCTCTATCTGCTCATTGTGCCGAAAATAATTTTTTCTCAGTCTGTCGATGGGGGGCAGCCGGGAGCATTCCTAAGGATGGGAGTTGGAGCACGGGCAATCGGTATGGGGCGCACATTTGCGGCCATTGCCAATGATGCCAGTACAGCCTTCTGGAATCCGGCCGGATTGGGACGATTAAATGTAAAGGAATTGATGGGGACCTATTCGGTACTCTCCATGGATAGGCAACATAACTATACGGCAGTGGCATTGCCCATCCGTTCTCTGGGAACCATTGGTATCAGCTGGATCAATCTCAGTGTCGGTGACATTGAGGGAAGAGATTTGTTCGGCCGAATCACTGATATGTACTCCAATTCAGAAAATGCCTATTTTCTATCCTGGGGAGTGGCGTTGAATCAGGCGTTGTATTTGGGCGTCACTGCGAAATATATCACACATACTTTAGAGAGTTATCATTCTTCCGGATATGGTTTTGATATGGGTCTTTTATATAAGCTAACCGAAGGTATAAATATCGGTCTTTCTGTTCAAGATGTTTCGACCCGTGTAAAATGGGATACCGATGCAGAGACCAACGAGACCTATCCTTTGGCTGCTCGTATTGGAGCCGCTTATTTTCCTGTAAATATTCCCATCACAGTTGGTTTTGACATTGAAAAAGTACAGAATATGAAAGTGACCTTACATACGGGTGCTGAAATTAATTTATATCAAGGATTTGGTTTTCGGTTGGGTATAGACAATGGAAAATTCGGAACGGGCGCTTTAATTTCCGTTCCATTGCGAAACATGAATTTTCAAACCGATTATAGTTTTACCCAGGATCCCATTGATAAAACCTATATTCATCGATTTGCAAATTCCCTGAAATTTGCGCCGTATGAGAACTATTTCCATGCCCGTAAGGATCCAAATCCGGAAAAACTGAATGGAACATTGAGTCTTATGACACCCGCCCCTGATGCCCGGGTGATTAAAGTTTTAGAGGATTACCCCCATTTGGTTCTCATCAATGCCAGTTATGGTGATGGGGTGGAGCAGGGAATGATCTTTGAGGTGTTTCGTAGTGAATCTTTAGTGGAAGATAAATCTGATGCGAAGAGAATGTTAATAGGTACTGTGAAAGTGATTAAAATGGAAAATCGCGTTTCAGCAGTACGCGTGGAATGGATGAAGGAAGGATATCTCATCCAATTGAACGATATCCTGGTACGTCAAAAATAAAATTTATCAACCTGCAATTTGAGCATCCTACCTGCTTTCAGGCTCTCTAAGGTCGTTGAGTTTCTTTTTTACATGGATTTTAAATCCTTTTTTTTGTATATTGTAATACGAATTAAGTATCGTAATTATTTATAAATTGATACGTTGCACAATCTATTCATGAGGGTGAGGTGGCTTAGAGAGGAGCTAAAGAAATGACGCAAATGGGGCAGGCCCGAGCGGGCCGGGTGACCGTTGAGATGAAGATGGTCGCTGAGCAGGAAAAAGTCGATATCAACAGTTTAATGGAACGTATTGCGGTTGGTGAAGTCATCATCCCCAAAAACCAAAAGCATTCGAATGTTCCACCGATTGGCATAGGCAAAGGATTGCGTACAAAGGTCAACGCCAACATAGGTACGTCAACGGACTATGTAGATATAGAAAATGAAGTCAAAAAGGCTTCCGTTGCAGTTGATGCCGGCGCAGATGCCATCATGGATCTTTCCACCGGTGGGAATCTCGAAAAGATAAGACAAACGATCATGAAAGAAGTTCCAGTCGTCATCGGGACTGTACCGATTTATCAAGCCGTCATTGAGACGATCGAGTCGAGGGGGGCGCTGACAAAGATGACGGGAGACGATATTTTTTCTGTGTTAGAGAAACAGGCCGAAGAAGGTGTCGATTTTTTTACAGTACACTGCGGTGTCACGAGAAGCAGTATCGAACGGCTCCAGAAGCAGGGACGTCTCATGGATATTGTCAGTCGGGGTGGTTCTATCTTGACAACCTGGATGATTGCCAATGACAAAGAGAATCCCCTTTACGAAC
>CAZYTI010000110.1:0-9124 GCA_964650065.1 uncultured bacterium | reverse complement strand
ATGCTATCGTCATTCGGGGTGCTGCCGGAAGCCCAAAAGTGGTGACCATAGACGATGAAAAAGTTCGTATCGAAGACGGCAAAGATGTCTGGGCAAAAAATACACAGGAGGCATCGACCTATTTAAAGGATCGTTATGGTCATGATTTTCAGACAGCGGTGATTGGTCCATCTGGAGAGAATAAGATAGTGATCGCCGGCATTTTTTGTGATTTGAGGACTTTCGGTCGGGGTGGTGCAGGGGCGGTCATGGGATCAAAGAATTTGAAAGGGATTGCCATAAGAGGGACTGGATCGGTAAATGTTGCAGATCCCGATGCATTTGAAGAAGCGGCATGGATTGCCCATCGAATGCTGCGCATGAGTTCACAGGTCAGACGATTGTCCACCGAGGGAACAGCCAATATCCTGGAACTCATTAACGCTTCCGGGGCGCTGCCGACCCGAAATTTTCAATCCGGTGAATTCGAAGCCTCTGATCAGCTCAGCGGGGCCTTCTGGCGAAAAAACTATTGGACCAAGGACACCGCCTGCTATGGGTGCCCCATGGCGTGTACCAAGTTTGCACGCTCCAAGGATCGAAGCTTCGTTATCGATGGTCCGGAATACGAAACCATATTCGCCCTGGGAACCAACTGTGGTGTGACAGATCATGAGGCCATCCTCTATGCCAATTATTTATGTGATCTCTACGGCATCGATACCATCAGCACCGGTGGGATCATTGGTTTTGTCATGGAACTCTTTCAGAGAAAAATGATTGCAAAAGAGTCATTGGACGGTATTGAGGCCAATTGGGGAAGCGGGGATGCGCTGGTGCTCCTCACTGAAAAAATCGCCAAAGGGGAAGGCGTCGGTGACCTGTTGAGCAAGGGGGTACGGGAGATTGCCCGGGCATTTCCCGGCAGTGAAGATTTTGCCATGCACGTCAAGGGATTGGAGATGCCCGGATACCTTCCCAGGGCTGCGAAAGGCATCGCCCTGAGCTATGCCATATCAGAGAGAGGAGCCTGTCACTTGAGGGGGTCTCCATTAAATGAAATTTTAGGAGGAGCCGATCCTCTCATATTGGATGGAAAGGCGGCCCTCTTCCGAGCAAATCAACTGGATGTCGCCGTAGTGAATGCGGCGATTCTGTGTTATTTTGTCAAGTTCGGAATTACCTTGAAGGAAATTTTTCAGATGATCAACGCCTGTACAGGCTTCGAATATAAAGATCCCAGGGCGTTGGCAGAGGTGGGAGAGAGGATAACGGTCCTGTCCAGGTTGTTTAACATCCGGGAGGGATTTTCCAAAAAAGAGGATTCCCTGCCGGGACGTTCTCTCCACGAACCCCTGTCATCCGGATATGCCAAAGGACAGGTGGTCGAATTGGAAAAATTACGTGCCGAGTATTATCAAATCATGGGTTGGGATATGAATGGCATCCCCACAGATGAAACGATTCATCGATTGGAACTCAAAGAAATCGTGAAAGACGACAATGTATGATGAAAATACGGCTCATTTTCCACGGTTCTCTCAAGAAATACAATCATGATAAATCAGAGACTGTTCTGGAGATTTCCCGGGATACAAAAGTTGAAGACATCATCCGGCAAATGAATATGCCCCATGACGTTTTGGCATTTTCGGCAGTCAATGGTTCCCGTATCCCATTGCATCATGACTTGCAGGAAGGAGACGAGCTTACCCTCTTTCCCATTGTGGGAGGAGGATAATCCAATTGATCATTTTACCGGGAACAGAAATACAAATTGTAAATGATCAATTTGATAAGGGCAGGATCAAGCACGTCATTTTTGATTTTGATGGTACGATTTCTCTTTTGCGTGAGGGCTGGGAGTCCATCATGGAACCGGTCATGATCGCATGTGTCTGCGGAAACCATCACCCCACTCCTAAAATTATCCGGCATGTACGCCGGTATATCGATGAAACCACGGGCCTTCAGACGATTCTGCAAATGCAGGACCTTGTCCTGATGGTAAAAAAGTACGGTCTCGTCCCTTCGGATAAAGTTCTGGATAAATGGGGATACAAACGATTGTACAATGAAAGTCTCATGAAACAGGTCAGACAAAGAATTCATGAGATCGAAACAGGAAGAAGAGAAGTCGAGACATTTACACTGCGAGGTGCTCTTGATTTTTGTAAACGGCTGTTTCAAAATCGAATGATCATGTCCTTAGCCAGTGGCACGGATCATGAGGATGTTCAGAATGAGGCCGTTATTTTACAGGTGGCCGAGTATTTTAAGGGTGGAATTTATGGTGCGATGGGTTCCATTGAAGCCTATTCCAAGGATAAGGTCATGAAAGAAATTTTAAAAACGCATGATCTCCGTGGATCTGAGTTACTTGTTATTGGCGATGGTCCCGTCGAAATACTAAATGCAAAATCCAACGGGGCAATCGCCATCGGTATCGCCTCTGACGAAGTTAAGGGCAAAGGCTGGAACCAAAATAAAATCAGAAGGTTGGTAGAGGCAGGTTGTGATATATTGATGCCGGATTTCTCTGATGGGAACATCCTGTTCAGATATCTGTTCGAGTGATAGGATAACTATGTTATTTCAACCCGATTATCAGCACATGCTGGATGTGGTGAACAACAGACGGCCCCGTCGGCTACCCCTGTATGAACACATTGTCTCTCCCTCCATTATGGAGGAAGTGCTGGATGTACGATTCGCCGATCTGGCTGGGGGTACCGGTGCTGATTTGAAAACCTATTTTTCCAATTATTGCCGTTTTTTTTACGAAATGACTTACGACACCGTTTCTTTTGAAGTATGCATCACAGATATCCTTCCCGATCACGGGGCTATCATGGGGAGCAGGCCAGGGCCGATTCAAAATCGGGAAGATTTTGAAAAATATCCCTGGGATGGTTTGCCCTTGATGTATTGGGAGCATGCCAAGGCCCAATTTGATACGTTGGGAGAAAGCCTGCCGGATGGAATGAAAGCATTGGGGGGCATCGGTAACGGGGTATTCGAGATCAGTGAGGATCTGGTCGGTTTTGAACATCTATGTTACCTCCAGCAGGATGATCCGGAATTATTTGCTGACCTGTATCAAAAAATTGGTGACCTCATGGTTGAAATCTGGCAGACCTTTCTCCATCACTATACCCATTCTTTTGTTATTTGTCGTTTTGGTGATGATCTGGGATTTAAAACCAGTACGCTATTGGCACCGGATACCATTCGAAAGGTGATCATACCCCAATACCGACGGGTGATTCGTCTGGTACACAGCGCCGCCCGTCCGTTTATATTGCATTCATGCGGTAATATATTCAACGTGATGGATGACCTCATCGAAGCAGGTATAGACGCCAAACAGTCCAATGAGGATAACATTGCTCTTTTCGATGAATGGATTGATCAATATGGCACAAAAATCGGATTGTTGGGCGGAATCGATGTGGACATCCTCTGTCATCGAGCGCCTTCCGAAATCATTGACCTTGTGGTCGAGTTGGGCGAGAAATTTCGAGACAGGGCCCGTGGATACGCGCTGGGATCCGGGAATTCGATTCCTGATTGGGTTCCTGTGGATGGATACCTGGCCATGATAAGAGCGGTACACCGCCTGCGGCAGAAGGAAACAAAAACATTTCAATACCCTGTTTAAGGGAGAAAGGAGAAACGATGGCTGAATCCAGATATTCACATTCAATGACACCCGATGAGCTCTATAAATTACTGTTATACCAGGCGAATCAGTTTGAAGTATTTAAGGAATTCATCATTGAGATTCTCGATTTGAAGGGTGTCATGAGTGTCGAGGAATTTCACGAACTCTTCAAAGAATATAAAGAAATAAACAAGACCAAACTGCTCCACAATTTGATCATGTTAAAACCGAAATTGGATGATATGAAAATTAATATTTCATTAATTTAGCCATAAATACATTATATCACCCAGAAAAAGTAATTAAGGACAAAATTTTTCAGAAATAAAATATATCAATGATCAACTAAGATTCAATTTATTAATACGTTGTACCTCGGTGACTTCACGAGCTATTCATTTATCAGGAAAATCATTTTTCCCTTGCTTTTTAGCCGAGAAGTTCTCATAATAAGATGGTTCTTACCGGCTTTGGCAGTGATACAATTTGAACAATTGCATGAAATAAACAATGGTGGATATCTGAAAAGACGATACCCGATTTTGAAATTGGTAATTTTGTTATGGGTAATTTCACCGGTGTTGGTCTACACTCAAGAACCCATCATGAGAATCCGGGTGTCGGGTATGATTCCGCATCAGGATGGAATTCCCATTTCTGTCTCCCTGGACCGCTTACCGGAATCACTGAGACTCATTTCCCTTCAGTGGGTTGATGTGCATGATTCCCGGAGCCTCCCCATACCATTCCAGATTGATCATGAGGAGCCACCTCGCCTTTGGTGGATCCTGAAACGGAACGAAAGCGGGGGTTCAGAGAGAACCTATGAACTGCAGACCGGAAAACAGGTCACCGGTCCTCACGTTGAGATAAATATCGATGGAGAGGGTCTGGAAATGTCGTTTCGTGGATCCGGAGCTTTACGCTACAATTTCGCCCCTGTTTCACCACCTGAAGGAGAGAATCCATTATATACACGAAGTGGATTTATCCATCCCATCTGGACACCGGAGGGGAAAGTTTTGACCCGCATCCACCCCAGTGATCACATACATCATTTGGGTTTCTGGAATCCCTGGACAAAGACCGAGTTCGAGGGACGCCCGGTGGATTTCTGGAATCTGAAAGAGGGACAGGGTACGGTACGATTTGTCAGATTTACCAGGATAGAATCCGGACCCATATTCGCCGGTTTTGAGGCCATTCAGGAACATGTGGATTTTACAGCTCCCCAGGGTGAAAAAATTGCCCTGAACGAGTTGTGGAAGGTTCGTTTCTGGAATCTGAATGAGGGTGATCCTAAACTGTGGACCTGGGATTTTACGACGGTTCAAGCCTGCGCATCGGATCAGGCGCTTTTACTGTTAAAATATCGATATGGCGGTTTTGGATTCAGGGGGACGTCTGAATGGAATAAAAACAACAGCGATTTTCTGACATCCGAAGGAAAAACGCGGGTCGATGGCAATGGGTCCAGGGCACGCTGGTGTCGAATGTCCGGCCATACAGACCAGGGGCCTGCAGGTGTAGTTTTTTTGAGCCATCCGGAAAATCATGAGCATCCTGAGCCCATGAGAATCTGGCCGGATGGAGATATCTTTTTCGGTTTTTGTCCTGTCGTCGATGCCGATAGCAAACTCATCCCGGGGGAGACCTATGTCCGAAAATATCGAGTTCTGGCCTACGATGGAACCCTGGGAGCAGAGGAAATCGACGCATATTGGTCGGCATTTGCCCATCCACCTAATGTGGAAATAAAATGGTCGCAAAATTAGGGAGTGAGAATCATGCGTAAAAAACGTTCAAAAGGCATCTCCCGCAGAACATTTTTACGGAAGTCGAGATTGACCTCTACTGCCGTCATCTGTCCTCCGACAATAAAGCCTTCTTCGGTGTTTGGTCGGATTGCACCCGGTAATCGAATTACTTTTGGTTTCATCGGTGTGGGTAGAATGGGACAGGGTGATTTAAAGGCATTGTTAGGTTATGGTGATGTACAGGTGGTTGCTGTTTGCGATGTGGATGAGTGGCGACTTCAGAATGCCAAAAAACAGGTCGAGGATCACTATGGTGAAAAGAGTAAAAACGGACGTTTCAGTGGTTGTGATATCTATCTCGATTATAACAAACTATTGAGCCGAAGCGACATCGACGCTGTAGCCATCTGTACGCCTGACCATTGGCATGCCCTGCCTGCATTGGAAGCGGCCCGTAGGAATAAAGACATTTTCATTCAAAAGCCTCTGACCCTGACCATTGATGAGGGACGACGGTTGAGTGACACGGTACAAAGCTATCAAAGGATCCTGCAGGTCGGCAGTCAGCAGCGCTCCGATACCCGTTTTCGTTTTGCGGCCGAATTGGTGAGAAATGGCCGCATCGGAAAATTACATACGGTCAAGGTCGGATTTGGAAAGGATCCTTTTACCGGTATGCATCCGGTGAAACCGGTCCCCGAAGAACTACAGTATGAAACGTGGCTGGGACCGGCTCCTTTTGTTCCGTATATTGAAGAACGGGTCCATCCCTTGAAAAGTTACGCCAGACCGGGTTGGTTGAGAACCGATGATTACTGCTGTGGTATGATTACCGGATGGGGGTCGCATCACATGGACAGCGCCCATTGGGGGATGGGTACCGAATACACGGGTCCCAGCGAAATTGACGGTGAAGCAGAATACTCCAAAGAGGGAATATGGGATGTACATGGGGAATTTCGCATCGAATATACCTATCCGGAAGATGTACGTCTCATTTGTACGCACAATGAGATCAATCAACAGGGCGTCTTGTTTGAGGGATCGGAAGGATGGGTCTATGTCAGACGCGGATTCATCGATACCCATCCCAAGTCCCTACTGAAAGAAAAAATTGGACCCAATGAAATCCATTTATATGAAAGCAACAACCACAAACTGAACTTTCTGGAATTCATCAAAACACGAAAGGAAACCATCGCCCCGGTGGAAATCGGACATCGGTCGGCTTCGGCCTGTATTCTGGGCTATATTTCGATGAAATTGGGACGAAAACTAAAATGGGATCCGGAAAAAGAAATCTTTCCCGATGATGAAGCGGCTAATCGTATGCTTTCCAGACCCTACCGGAGTCCTTGGAAGTTGTAGGTGTGAATTTCGGATATCGGATTTCAAATTGCGAATTGAATGAATTTAATGGGAAATTAATAATGAACAGGACGATAATATTTATAACCCTCCTGTGCCTCGTGTTTTCCTGCGCTGAAAAGCAAAAGAGCGAGATGGATTCTGAGGTAAAAGGACCAACCGAGATAGAAAAATTGAGAATATATGATGCTGTGCCCGAGGCGGCTTCTGTACCCGTTGAAAGACCACGCAAACTCCTGGTCTTTTCATTGGCGTGGGGATTCATTCATGATGTATTTCCCTGGGGTATCCAGGCATTCGAAAGCATGGCAGAGAAAACCGCCGCCTTTCAAGTGGTCGTATCCAATGATGTAACCCTGTTTGAATCGCAAAATCTGCGTCAATTTGATGCCATCGTATTTAATAATTCAAACAATGAAATTTTCCTTCCGGACAATTACGATGAACTGTCACAGGAAGCCCGGAAGAAAGCCACGGACTACGATGAAAAATTGAAGAAAAACTTCGTTGATTTCCTGAAAAGTGGCAGAGGCCTGGCCGTGATTCACGCCGGTGTGGCCGTCTTCCGGAAATGGCCGGAATATGGTGAAATTATCGGTGCACGGTTCGATAACCATCCCTGGGTTTCCGGTTCCACTGTTACACTGAAGGTGGAAGAGCCGGATCATCCCCTGGTACGGGCAATTCCCGAGAACACATTCCAGGTAACCGATGAGATCTACCAGATGGCGGGACCCTACTCACGGGAAAAGTTGAAAGTCCTACTCAGTGTGGATACAAGCAAGACAGATATGACTGTTGAGGGTGTGCATCGCACGGACGGAGATTTTGCCATGAGCTGGATCAAAAACTACGGGAAAGGCCGTATTTTCTATTGTGCTTTAGGCCATCAAAAGCACATCTTTTGGGATCCGACGATCCTACGTCATTTGCTGGATGGCATCCAGTTCGTTCTGGGCGATTTGGAATGTGATACCACACCGAGCGCGCAGGTACGTTAACGAAATTGGACAGGATCAACAGGATTGACAGGATAAAAAAAATATACAAAATAATTTCTATCCAGTAAATCCTGTTAATCCTGTCAAAACCTAAGATTGACAGTATGTTGGAGATGTATTGTGATTGAGAAATTCGATTCATCCCGAAGAGCTTTCTTAAGGAACATGTTTTTGGGTGGTTCTGTGGTGGCATGCGGTGGTATCCAGGAAATTTTTTCCAAAATCGAATCCCCGAAGATAGAAAACATCGAAGTATTTCCGGTTGTTTATCCCATGAAGGGGCGGTTTAAGTTTTTTGAAGGTCCCCAGGGACATATGCAGGGCAGGGCCGCTGCTATCGTGAAGATCACCTCGGAGGATGGATATGTTGGATGGGGGGAGTCTGTCCCCATTCCCAAATGGAGTTATGAAACCCTGGAAACCGTAACGACCACCATTCGTCACTACTTCACCCGGGAACTCACCGGTCAAAGGGTTTTTGATTTGTCGGGTATACACCGAATCATGGACATGAACATCGCACCCTCTTTTTCCACAGGCCAGCCCATGGCCAAGGCAGGGGTGGATATCGCATTGCACGATCTTATGGGTAAAATTATAAAGCAATCACTCCCCCAGTTCTGGGGAAAGAAATCTAGAAAAGAGATAACACTGAGTTGGACTCTGAATCCGATGACTCTGGATGAATTGGATGGCCTCATCGATGCGGGATGGAATTTGGGATACCGGCATTTTAATGTCAAAGTGGCACCCGATCCCCGCTTTGACCTGGAATTATGCAAGCGGGTCAGGGAACGCGTACCCGGAGGATTTTTATGGGCGGATGCCAACGGAGGTTATGATCTGTCGACAGCCATGAAAGTTGCACCTCGATTGGCTGATATCGGCGTGGATGTCTTGGAACAACCCATTCGCGCCAATCAGATATCGGGATACCAGGCTTTGAAAAAACAAGGGGCATTACCGATTCTCATGGACGAGGGCGTGGTCTCTCCTTCCACATTGATGGAATTCATTAAACTCGATATGTTTGACGGGGTTGCCATGAAACCAGCCCGATGCGGGGGACTCGCTCCGGCCAAACGCCAGATAGAAATCCTCCATGATGCCGGTTTGATGGTTTTAGGAAGTGGGCTCACCGATCCGGATATTTCCCTGGCGGCAACCCTGGCCCTCTATGGCGCCTATGAGTATGATCTGCCTGCGGCGTTGAATGGACCCCAGTTTATCCATAAGAGTGTGCTGAAACGACCCTTTGTTCCTAAAAACGGAAAATTAGCAGTTCCTTCTGCTTTTGGGCTGGGGATCGAAGTGGATGAACGCAAGATTGAAGAAATATCCATCGGGATTTAATT
>CAZYTI010000109.1:0-9128 GCA_964650065.1 uncultured bacterium | reverse complement strand
CCGGGTCCCATATCCATTCAGTCTATGACCTGTACAAGGACCGAAGATGTCCCGGCAACGGTGGATCAGATCAAACGATTGGAGGATGCGGGTTGTGAAATCGTTCGCGTGGCCGTTCCCAATAAAGAAGCCGCGGGATCTCTGGGAGTTATTAAGAAGCAGATACACATTCCACTGGTAGCCGATATTCATTTCGACTTTCGCTTGGCTCTTCAATCCATTGAAGCAGGTGTCGATAAGATACGAATCAATCCCGGTAATATTGGATCGAGAGATCGGGTTGAGAAGATCCTGGAAGCGGCCAAAGAGCGATCTATTCCGATACGCATTGGTGTGAACAGCGGCTCTCTGGAGAAAAACCTCATCAGGAAATATGATGGTGTTAATGCAGAGGGATTGGTCGAGAGTGCCTTGAACCACATCCAAATCTGCGAAGAAGTCGGGTTTCAGGATATCGTCCTTTCCATCAAGGCGTCAGATGTGCCTTTGATGATTGAGACCAATCGGCTCCTTTCGCAGAAGCTCGATTATCCCATTCATCTGGGTGTCACAGAGGCGGGAACACCCAGGACAGGCATTCTGCGTTCTGCAGTCGGTATTGGCACACTCCTGTCCGAAGGCATCGGAGATACTATTCGTGTATCATTGACCGGAGATCCGGTGGAAGAAGTCAGGGCCGGTTACGACATTCTCAAATCCCTTAAGCTTCGTCAGTATGGACTGACCATTATTTCCTGCCCTACATGCGGAAGACTGGAAACCAACTTAATCTCCATTGTCGAAGAAGTGGAACGTGCCTTATCGGAAGTTAAAATTCCTATTACCATTGCACTGATGGGTTGCGGTGTAAATGGGCCCGGTGAGGCCAAAGAAGCCGATATTGGGATTGCCTGTGGTAAGAAATCGGCACTTCTCTTTATAAAGGGGGAAGTCATTCGAAAAATCCGGGAGGAAGAGATTGTAAAAGTCCTTTTGGATGAGGTTCACCGATGGAAAAAATCGTAGGATTTGGTTCCACACGATCCTTTTACACTGGCCTATAAGGACATAAAAAACAGAGGAGGGAGCTGTCATGTTGGAAAATGTACATTGGAGCAAGGAATGAAGAATGGATCGCTCTTATTGATCCTGCCGGCGATCATCGTTCTGTCTTGTGCGACCGCTCGTTTCAGTCTCACAGGGAGTGAGTCCTCTGATAGAAACCATGGTTATGTCGTAGAGAGGATCGATGAAATCTTAGAGGATCCGGCGTTGAAACAGGCGCAGGTGGGTATCAAGGCGGTTTCCATGAGGACCGGTCGGGTTGTCTATGCCCATCAAACCCGGAAGCTCTTTACTCCGGCCTCTAACATGAAGCTGTATGCCACAGCCAGTGCTTTGCATTTTATTGGTCCGGAATTTCGATTCAAGACCGTGGTTTCATGTGATTCTCAAATCCATCAGGGATGTTTGGAAGGGAATCTCTATTTAAAAGGGTATGGGGATCCGAGTCTCGATCCGATGGATCTCCTTCAAATGGCACGCGAAGTGAGGAAGGCCGGAATAGATACTGTGCAAGGAGACATCATCGCAGACGGGACCTATTTCGATGATTGGGAATACGGTGAAGGATGGATGTACGATGGTGCCGATAGCTGGTACGCTGCCCAGATCGGCGGACTCGGATTGAATGACAATTGTGTCTATGTGGAAGTCAGTCCGAAAGATACGACCAGCCAGGGTGTTGTCATCCGAGTCGAGCCTGATACGAAATATATTACAATGTTGGATAGTGCATTCACGGTATCCGATTCCCTGAATTCGATTCGCGTTAGACGGAATTGGAGAGACCGGGAAAATGTCATCGTTGTGGCGGGCAGTCTGGGTGTTGCCTGTGAAAAAAGAGGATTCTGGCGAAATATCGAGAATCCTGCCCTCTTTACCGGAACGGTATTTCGCGAGTTGTTGGGGGAGGAGGGCATTATCATTGAGGGAAATGTGAAAAAAGGGAAAACACCGGAGTATGATGAACCGTTGGTTGAACATCTTTCGGCACCTCTGAGTGTCCTCGTCGCTGCCATGAACAAACCCAGCAATAATTTGGATGTGGAAATGACCTTAAAAACGGTCGGTGCCGAGAAATATGGCCCTCCAGGAAGTGCTGAGAAGGGTATCCAGGCTGTGAGGGAATTGCTCACAGCGGCAGGTGTAGCTCCCGACTCCCTGCGGTTGGAAGACGGATCCGGACTCTCGAGATACAATCAGGTTTCCCCGGATCAAACGGTGAGATTGTTGACATATATGTATCAGTATTTCGAGATCCGACCCGAGTTTATTTCCTCCCTCCCCATCGGCGGCATTGACGGTACCCTGGAAAATCGCATGAAGGATTCACCTTTGGTGCGTCGTGTGAGGGCAAAGACAGGAACCCTATCAGGGGCCAGTGCGCTTTCAGGATATATATCCACAGAGAGGGGTGAGATTTTAGGATTTTCAATCATGATGCAAGGGTATGTGGGTTCTTCGAATCCAATCCGGGAAGCACAGGATCGAATTGTCGGGGCACTTTATTATTATTAACGTGAATTGAAATGTCAAGTGTATCATCCGGTACCAAATGATTTTCTGAGATACAATCAAAATTATTGTTCAAATTCAAAGGATAACATTTATGAAAAGGCAGGATTTTTTAAATCGACTCGAAGAGGGTGTTTTCCTTTTCGATGGGGGCATTGGAACCCAGCTTCAAGCCAAAGGTTTGGGCGTTGGAGAAGCACCGGAGTCCTGGAATGTGGAACATCCTGAATTCGTGAAGGAGATCCATCGGCAGTATGTAACAACGGGTGCAAAGGCGGTCACGACCAACAGTTTTGGGGGAAGTAAATATAAGTTAGAAAAAGTCGGGTTGGGAGATCGTGTTTATCAAATCAACTTTCAGGCAGCCGTCATTGCCAGGGATGCAACGGCAGGAAACGCTTTGGTAGCCGGATCTGTCGGACCGACAGGGGAGTTTCTGGAACCCCTGGGTTCTGTCAAGCCAGATGAAATGAAGGAAAATTTTCGACTTCAAGTAAAGGCCCTTCTTGATGGAGGCGCAGATCTGATCATTATAGAAACAATGATGGATCTGGAAGAAGCCTCTCTGGCTGTCAGGGCCGTGCGTGAGCTGGGTGATTTCCCGGTCATTGGGTCGATGACTTACAATCCGGTGAAACAGGGGTATCGTACGATGATGGGCGTGGACATTCCCACGGCCGTTCAGAGACTCCAGGATGAAGGGGCAGATGTGGTGGGATCGAATTGCGGCAATGGGATTGAAGATTTTATAACCATCGTGAAGGAGATTCGACGGGTCACGAATCGACCCATTCTGGCCGAAGCCAATGCAGGGCTACCCGAACTTGTAGAAGGAAAAACTGTTTTTAAGGAAACACCAGAGATGATGGCATCAAAATTGCCACTGTTGCTGGAAGCGGGGGCGAACATCGTTGGGGGGTGTTGTGGAACAACACCGGAGCATATTACTCAGTTTTTAAGAGTCATTGAAAGTTATTGAATCGTAGGAACCATATGATTAGAAAGTTTTTGACACTGGCTGGAAAGTATCGTATTTTTGTAATCAGTTTCATCACCGGTATGCCTTGTGTATTCGCTCAAGAATATCACTGGCCGACCGATGCGAGTCAGTTAATCACTTCCTCATTTGGTGAGTATCGGTCCGGACATTTTCATGCAGGCATTGATTTTAAAACATGGAGCCGAGTCGGTTACAAAATCTTTGCCATAGATGATGGTTCTGTTGTTCGTGTGCGGATTTCACCCTATGGGTACGGTCGGGTCGTTTACATTCAGCTGATGGACGGCATGACAGTGGTCTATGCCCATCTCTCCCGATTCTCTGAGCAATTGGAAAAGCTTATGAAAGCTGAGCAGAAGAGAAGAGGTAAATTTACGGTAGAAAAATACTTTACTCCCGGGTTTCTTCCGGTAAAAAAGGGGGAGGTACTGGGGTATACGGGAAGAAGCGGTACCCGTGATCCCCACCTCCATTTTGAAGTTCGGGACAGGCAAAGCCGTCCTTTTAATCCTTTCCTTCTCCCCTTATCCATCAAGGATACGATTCCTCCCGCTGTTCGGACAATAGCAGTCTCACCATTGACCCATGTGTCTCATGTGGAGGGGGATTTTCTGCCTAAAGTTTTTTCGCTCCGTCGACATCGCAGAGGACTCTATGTCCTGGATGACGTCATTTGTGCGTGGGGGAAACTGGGATTTTCGATATCCGGTTTCGATCAGGCCAACGGTGCGAACAATCGGTTCGCCCCTTATCGCATTCGATTCTTTGTTGATGGATATTCCGTCTTTTCTTCACAGTACGACCGTTTTGCCTATCATCAAACCCAGCAGATTGAATTGGATCGGGACTATCGTCTGAAGAGCTGGGGTTGGGGATTGTATCAGAAATTGTATGTCGATATTGGAAATGAACTCCCCTTTTATGAACCCGCTGTTGAAGGTGCCGGTATTCTTATCTCCCGGAATCATGATGACACCAGTCTGGATACCGACCGTTATTTAACACAAGAATCGGATAATGGAGAGGGTCCCATTTATCTCTCAGGAGGAGATCACACCTTTCGCATTGAAGTGATGGATTTTCATGGTAATCTGTCTGAGGTTAGAGGCGTGTTACGAATGACACCTCTGGCAGGAATGGGACCAGAAGCGATTTTAGAAGAGAATCCATGGGGTGTACATGTTTCTCAGCCTGAGACGGAACTCGATGTGGACGTGGACATTCAATTTTTTGAAAAATATATCCGATTTGGCCTTCATTTCAACAAGCCCCTATCGAACATGCCCGCTTTAATTGTCGGGTTGCATTCATGGGAAAAAAGGTTTCTTCCCCTCATTCCCAAAGACAGCCGGAATTTCATAGGAACACTCCCATGGGAGGACGGGCTGGAAGGGTTGATGACCACAGAAGTCCGTTTCAGTGATTTTTATGGGTTGGAGAAGGTGGTTCAAGAATCCATGCAGGTTTTTGCCATTACACCAGGGGCTGGTGGTTCTGTCATCTCCCCTGATGGCCATTGTTCTGTGAAGTTTCTCAGAGATGCCGTGTATCAGCCCATTTTGACATACTGCCAACAGGATACTTTTTCAAATCCCATGGGAAGCAAAGGACAAATATACGGAATTTTTCCACAGGATGTCCTTCTCAGGCGGAGTGCCCAGGTCATGATAGATGTAAAAGATTACATGGATGATAAAGAGAAACTGGGTATTTATACGGTGAGAGACAATGGGAGGGTCAATTTTGTTGGAAACAACTGGGAAAACGGTATGATATCAGCCTGGACAGGGAGCCTGAATAGGTTTACTGTTTTGGTAGATACAGTTATTCCAGAAATACATTATGTCTATCCCGGTCCCGATGTTTATATCCGGAATAGAACACCGCGTATCGTTGTGGGATTCGAAGATACCCTTTCCGGAATTTCCGGTGAAAATGATTATACCGTTTATTTGAATAATATACGTCTTATCGTTGAGTTAGATCCAATTCATAAAATGGCTTTTCACAGGATAGAGGAACCCCTCGAAGTGGGGAAACATTTCATCAACATTATTATTCATGATAGGGCCGGCAACACGGCCATGCGTAGAAGTGCTTTTTATGTTGATCCATAAAAGTAGGTTCCATGATTCCCATCAAGGATGATAATCCGACCTATACCTTCCCAATCATAACCATTTTACTCATCCTGGCTAACATTGGGATATTTATTTATCAGTTTTCACTGGGTTCCGGAGCGCAAGCGTTTGTTTACCGTTTAGGTGCAGTCCCGTGGGAAATTACCCATTTCCGTGAAGTCCCCCGATATCCAGTGGAATATCGCTCGGCCATTCCAGGTGTTCTGACCCTGTTTACTTCCATGTTTCTCCATGGGGGAATAATTCACTTACTGGGTAATATGCTCTATCTCTATATTTTCGGAGATAACATCGAGGCCCTCATGGGTCACGGGAAATTTTTTGTTTTTTACGTGGGTTGTGGATTGATAGCGACACTTGCTCATGTGGTGCCAAATCCCAATTCAACAATTCCCATGGTGGGCGCCAGCGGAGCCATTTCTGGGGTATTGGGTGCTTATTTATTACGATATCCCAGAGCCAAGGTCCATGTATTGATAATCTTTCTTCTTTTCATAAGGGTCGTGCGCGTATCGGCTCTTTTTGTATTGGGTTTTTGGTTTCTCATGCAAGTGTTCAATGGATTTGTTCAAAGTGGGGGTGGAGTGGCCTGGTTTGCCCATATCGGCGGGTTTATTGCAGGAATGGTTCTTGTGTTTTTCTTTGAGAAAAAGGATCGTGTTCAGCAAAATCGCAGATCTTCTTGGTGGTGGTGAGATAATCCGGCAGCTGTATTTATTTATACTTTGTGTCTTCGTGCCTTGGTGGCGAATGAATTTTTCAGGCTAGTCAAAGCGACTCAATGATTCGGATAAAAAGGAATAGCGTCATTCCCGTGAAGGTGGTTTCTCTGATCATCGTTCAATTTATTTTATGTTGATGAATTATAAGAGTATGTCAAATAGGGTGCCCCGATCGGTTATAGGCGCTAAAAGCGCCGTTCTTTCGGACTGATTATCGGCATACGTCGTGGCACCCAATGTATTTGGTTTGTTTTCCAAGTTTTCCAGTGATCTTTGAACTGTCTGATTCCCAGTGGTCTGGCAATCAACCATTCTATCCAATGCACCGGAGCTTAGTGCCACATGGGTTTCCATTAGCATACTCCTTTCTCGGAAATGACGCTTCATTCCAACTCTATTATCGGGCTGTTTAAGAAAAACTTTAGTTTTCAGGAAGCTGGAGGCATATGATGGGTGGTAATAAACGTGACAAAGAAGCGATAAAGAAAACACAAAACGTACGAAAAATCATGGCCAGTCCGACATACAAACGTGCGGATCTGGATCTCGATTTTTTAAGTAAGGACGAGCTCCGGCCATCCCGGCTGCAACTGGAATTTCTTAAACCGGAACTGGCACTCGAAGAGACGGGCGTTAAATATACGATTGTCGTGTTTGGAGGAACGCGAATCGTAGAAGCCAAGGTGGCACAGCATGATCTTGAAATGGCCCAGGAGGCACTACGCGAAAATCCCAAGGACGAAGATCTCCAACGCAAGGTCAAGGTTGCGAAACGCGTTCTGGCCAAAAGCCGTTATTATGATGTTGCACGAGAGTTCGGCCGGATTGTTGGGCAGTCGGGTCATGGTCCTTTGGATTGCCGTCTCGTGATTGTCACCGGAGGTGGACCGGGATTGATGGAAGCTGCAAATCATGGAACCTTTGATGTAGGGGCGAAATCTGTAGGACTCAACATTACTCTACCCCATGAACAATTTCCCAACCCCTATATCACACCAGAATTGTGTTTTCAATTTCGCTATTTTGCAATCAGAAAAATGCATTTTTTGATGAGAGCAAAAGCACTCGTGGTGTTCCCGGGGGGGTATGGTACATTGGATGAACTTTTCGAAGTATTGACGCTCATTCAGACGAGGAAGGTTGAGCCATTACCGGTCATTCTCGTTGGTGAAAAATACTGGCGCCATGTATTCGATGTTCAGTACTTGGCCGATGAGGGGACCATTGACCAGAAGGATGTTGAATTGTTCACTTATGCTGAGACCGCAAAGGAGATTTGGCGTCGGATTTTAGACTGGTATGAGGGTGTGGGGCTCTTGTAGAGATACAGGAGCATTGTAAAAATATGAATGTGGATAGTGAATTAACAGGAGGAACAGGAAATGAAAATACCTAAAAAGCAATTTTTCATTACTTTATTCATTGTCATGGTTGTAAGCTCCTTGTATCCGGGAGCCCAGGATTCCCCAGAGGAGCCCATTACCGGATGGACACGAGAAGTTTGCATGAAATACAAAACCGTTGGGGATGTTGAGATATCTCCTGACGGTAAATGGATTGCCTATGTGGTTCGAGAAACACTTATGGAAGGAGAAAAGTCCGAGTATTTAAGTCATATCTGGATGGTCTCTGCCGGTGGCAAAGAAAACGTGCAATATACCCAGGGTGAAAAGTCTTGTGCCAATCCTGAATTCTCCCCGGATGGAAAATACATGGCTTTTACTTCTTCGCGATCCGGCAAAAATCAGGTTTGGATCATACGATTGTCGGGCGGTGAGGCTGAGCAGGTCACAGAGACCGAGTCGGGTGTGTCTGCTTTTAAGTGGTCCCCGGATGGTCAATCCATTGCCTATTCCATGACCGATCCGGAAACAGAATTAGATAAAAAGGACAAGAAGGAAAAGAGAGATGTCATCCTGGTGGATCAGGACTTTAAGTACAATCATCTCTATACCATCAAAATTCAGAAAAACGAGAAAGGCAAACGCGACATTCGACGTTTGACCGGGGGGGAATTCCATATAACGAATTTTGACTGGTCGCCGGACGGGCAGATCCTTGTATTCGCACATCAACCGGATCCAAGGATCAACACCGGTTTTGAAGTGAGCGATATCTCCATGGTTCCAGCCGACAGCGGTGTTGCTAAATCCCTCGTCTCATGGCCTGGTGTGGATACAAGTCCCGCCTATTCACCCGATGGGAACTGGATTGCATTCGTTTCTCACGGTGGGAAACCTCAGCCCAACGGCCTGCGTGAGGTCTATCTCCATTCGAGTGAAGGGGGAGAACCGAGGAAATTGGCCGATACACCGGACCGTAACGCTGGTATTCTGGATTGGAGCAGGGATGGTAAAGCGATTTATGTCGGGGAATCTGTAGGAACTTCTCGACATGTCGTTGTCCTTCCGGTTAATGGCAAAGATCCAAATATGCTCACTGTCGGTGAAGGCGTATTCGGTTCGGTTTCTTTTGGTAAGCATGGGCGATGGTTGGCATTCACCTATGAGAATTCCAATACCCCCATCGACGTTTTTATCTCTCCAATCAAGAAATTTTCGATGAAGCGGTTGACTGATCTCCATTGTGACGTGCCAATGTTGCCCATGGGAAAAACCGAGTTGATTTCCTGGAAATCTAAAGATGGACTGGAAATCGAGGGTTTGATGACATATCCTGTGAACTATGTGAACGGGCGCTCATATCCCC
>CAZYTI010000108.1:0-9161 GCA_964650065.1 uncultured bacterium | reverse complement strand
CAACACTTTCGCACCGCAGCAAAGGGTCTCTTTCTCATCGCTTTGCTTTTTTTCCCCAACACGTATACAGCCTTCAAAGATCTGTTCTTTCAAGCCCGTCCCTACCACCAGGAAGTAAAAGAGCGGATCGAAACGGCGAAAAAGAGTAAAGAAAAAAATCTGGATTATATGATCGTCCGTCCTCTGGTCAACCGACCCGCCACCCTGTTCAGCCACTCTTTCGAGTTTAAGAATGAGGAGGAATACCCTGAATATTGGGTCAATAAAAACTGGGGAGACTATTGGGGACTGAAGGTTATCTTTAAAAAAGACTAATTTCCTCCCAAAATTATTATCCTCATTTTGTTCCGGCATGGCTTTTGCCTTATTACAAACACAAGTAAAGCATAGTTAATAACTTGGCTAACGCATTTTATTCTTGTTTTGAATAAATGTATTAAAAATAGGTATTTAGAATGAATTATGGATAAAAGGCCGTATTTAAACCTATTTACAAATTGAAAAATTATCCCATTTTGCAATATGCTAAGAGGAAGCCTAAAACATGTACCAAATTACCTACAAGAACATTTTAAAAACGGATAAGAAGCGGAGTGATTTTATGCGATGGCTTAAAGTATTCTGGCCCATTCAGCAGCAATGGGGAGCAACTTCCGTTAAACTCTGGAACTCCAACGATGGAGAAAAGCAGGTTGTCTTTTGCCGGTACACTGTCGAAAATATCAATCAGTGGAATCACGAGGCCACCAGTCCCGAAGCAGAAACCCTGGTCAGGGCTTTGGACGAAGTCGTCGACATTCATCGAATGGGCATAAAAGTCACTGCTCGGTCTGTTGAAAATTAATAAAGTGTCCTGTAACATCTCATTCGGGATCCATGGAAATCCATGAATTGGATATCATAAGAAAATGACGCCCTGGAAAAAATTCAAACATATTCCCAATCCCTCTTCGTTCCATGGAGAGTTCGAAGAAGAACGAAAACAGATTATTCATCGGGCCCTATCTCTGGGATCTCTTTTAGGCTCAATCCTTGTACCCCTATTCTCATTACTCGATTTGGTATCAAAACCCCACATGATATGGACTTTTTTAGCTTTCCGAATTGGTGTCACTCTCATTTGCATTTCTATTTATTTCATCTCTAAAACCTCTCTGGGATCCGCCCATCCCTATCCCTTATCCGCGATTGTTGCCATTTCAATCTGTGGCTCCATCGCTTTCATGTGTCGAATCGACCAGGGTCCCATAGATCCTTACTACGCCGGTATCAATTTACCCTTACTGGCATATGCCATCATGTTCCCGCTGAATTTCAGAGAAAGTATCACGGTGTTTAGCATCGTCTGGCTGATGTATTTTATGCCGAACCTGTTGATCCTTCAGCCCCAAGATGTACAAATTTTCGTGAGTAATAACTTTTTCATGATAACAACCATTATCATCGCCCTGGTGAGCTGTCGGTTTAATTTTCGTTACAGAAAAAATCAATGGAATAATCATAAACGATTGGAAAAAGCACATAAAAAGATACAAAATCATGCTAATGAGCTGGAAGAAAAAGTGAAGGAAAGAACCCAAAGGCTTCTCCAATCGGAACGTCTGGCGGTGGTCGGCCAACTTGCAGGAGGCGTTGCTCACGATTTCAACAATATACTTACCGCCATTCTTGGACTCAGTGAATTAACACTCTGTTCGATGGATAAGGATGATCCCATTCGCGAAGACATCGAAAGCATCTCCCGTGTTGGAAACCGCGCCGTGAATCTCGTAAAACAACTGCTGGCCTTCAGTCGTCGTCAAATACTCGTGCCAAAAACAATCAACCTAAATCATGTCATCAAAGATATCGAAAAGATGCTCCGCCGACTCATTGGAGAGGATATCGACTTCCTCACAATTACAGCTCCAGATTTGGGCAATATTCAAGCCGATCCGGTACAAATAGAGCAGATTATTCTCAACCTCGCAGTAAATGCCCGTGATGCTATGCCCGATGGAGGGAAATTAATCATCGAGACTGCCAATGTGACTCTGGATAAAGCCTATTGCAAGCTCGGGAAAGTTTCCATTTCACCGGGAGAATACGTCATGTTGGCCATGAGTGATAGCGGGGAAGGGATGAGTGCGGATGTGAGATCAAAAGTCTTCGAACCCTTTTTCACAACCAAAGCGAAAGGTAAAGGCACGGGCCTCGGCCTTTCAACCGTGTATGGAATCGTAAAGCAGAGCAACGGAGACATCCTGGTTTATAGCGAAAAAGGGGAAGGAACCACGTTTAAGATATACCTCCCCCATGTGAAAAAGAAGGTTAAAAAGGCAGGCAAGCCCAAAACAATAACACAACTTCCCAAGGGGAAAGAAACCATCTTGCTCGTCGAAGACGAAGATGAAGTTCGCAATCTTACAGTACGCATGTTAAAAAAACAGGGCTATACCGTTTTAGAAGCCAAAGAGGGTATGAGCGCCCTTTCAATCTCAGACCAGTTTGAAGGGACCATAGATTTACTCGTTACAGATGTCATCATGCCATTGATGAATGGTAAAGCTTTAGCGGAAAAACTCACTACTCTACGAACAAATATCAAAGTACTATTCATTTCAGGACATATCGACAGTATGATTACACATCACGGGATACTGGATCCGGAGGTTCAATTCCTGCAGAAACCGTACACAGTGGAAAGTCTGAGCAATAAGATACGGAATGTCTTCAATAATTAGATACTGTGTCCTCCATGATTTATTCCACATTTTCAGTCCACACCATCTGTCGTTAAAGTGAACGAAATTCGATCATATAATGATTTTACAGGGACTTAGCTTAGAATTTATTTTTTTCACTAATTGCTGTTATCTTATTATTTTCAATGTGTTATGTTAGGTGTCAAATAAAACTGACTATTTTGGTATACTCTTTGCATAAGTAATCGTTCCATGGTCATTTGACAAAACTGTAACATATATGACCATTATGTAAAAAGCCTTAGGGAAAGGGTAATGAGAACCCATATTGAAAAAGAATTCAAGGATTTCGAAGAATTCATTTCGACACTCGATACGTCCAACATGACCCGGTTCAAGGATACGCTTTACCAAAAATTGGATCATTTTGCCGATATCTTTGAGAATGCGCCAAATCAGGAAGAATTACGTGATCGGTTTTTCCGGATATGTAACAAGTTCGACAGTGGTATGTTGCATCGGCGTGCCAGAGAAAAACCATTGGGATACTCCGGAGATTTTCTTATCATTGATTGGATCTATACGAAAAAGACGGCATCCAATGGCCATGGTAAGCTCCTGGATTTGCTCTTTCAGAGCTATGAAGGCGCACAGGCCGTCAGGAATCGGAAGGACTACTTCGTCAACAAGTGTCTTGAACTTACCCATATGAAGAAATCGCGGATCGATATTCTTAATCTGGGTTGCGGACCCTGTCGTGATGTGTTCGAAACCTTTGAGTCATCTGAGAATGGTGAGAATCTTCATTTCCATTGCATCGACAACGAAGCGCAAGCCATTGATTATGCCAAAAAACTTTTGGCCCCCATCGAAGCGCAAAAGAACATTTGCCTGGATCATGCAAATGTACTCAGATTTAGAACAACCAAGAATTACGATTTGATCTGGGTAGCCGGTCTATTCGACTATCTGGAAGACAGAGTGGCCGTACTGCTTTTGAGAAAAGTCTGGAGGCACCTGAAAGAGGGTGGTCAAATCATCTTCGGTAACTTCAGTCCAACCAATCCAGCCCAAAAAGGGATGGACATCATGTTACACTGGAAGCTCATCCATCGAAGTGCCCACGATTTAATCGCGTTATGCCAAAAAGCCGACCTGCCCTTCTCAGAAATAGAGAGCGAACCATTGGGAGTCAATCTTTTCTGCATCATCAGGAAGTAGTCTTCCCACCTGCGTTAAATCACTGTACCCACAATTAAATACAGAACAATGGCGATGCCTCCGGCCAAGACGGCATATGGAAGTTGCGTCCGCACATGATCGATATGATCTGTGGCCGAAGCCATGGAAGCAATAATGGTTGTATCTGAAATGGGAGAGCAGTGGTCTCCAAACACACCCCCCCCCAAGACGGCCCCTACAACAAGTCCCGGATGTAATCCCATCATGGAAATCATGGGGACCCCAATGGGAACCATGATGGCGAACGTTCCCCAAGAGGTTCCGGTCGAGAATGCGATAAAACCGGAAACGATAAAAAGAAGGGCGGGTATGATCTGGAAGGGCAGGGTGGCCTTTACTACGGTTGCTACATAAATGCCTGTACCCAATTGTTGGAAAGTCTCTTTGATGGCAAAAGCGAACATCATGAGGATGGCCAGGGGCATGAGGCCACCGATTCCTTTCATGAGAAGATCCATAATTTCCCTGAGGGTTAAAATCCGCTGTACCAGATAGGATATTCCTCCCAGACCTATCCCCACCAGTACGGCCCAGAATACCGATGTCGATCCGGATCCATTCATCATATTCCCGTGGCCCGTAATGAAAAGCCCCACCGGCATCATAATCACCATGGCCAGAATCGGCAAAAGCATGTTGACGGCCCTGGCAGGAATTCCCTCTTTTTTTTGAATTGACACGACTTCGGTAGAGACCAGAGGTTCGGCTCCATCTCTCAGGAGTTTTCCTTCTTCCCGAACCCGCTGTTCGGCCTTGCGCATGGGTCCGAAATCCAAATCAAATAAAACCACGGCCAATACCAGCAGAATAGCAAATATCGCGTAAAAATTAAATGGCATGGAAGAGAGCATCACACGGACCGGATTCTCCATATCCTGCTCAGCCAATAAGGCGATGATAAAGGCCCCCCAGGCATTCAATGGAATCAGGATACATTTAGGCGCCGATGTGGAATCACATATATAGGCAAGCTTTTCTCGAGATATTCGGAGGCGGTCAAAGATGGGTCGGGAAACGGCCCCGGCAATCAGCACGCAGATGCTCGACTCGACAAAGATAACGATACCCACGAGCCAGGCCAGGAGTCCGGCCTGTTTTCTTTTACGAACCAATCCCCTCCCTACAATCCAGTTCACAAAGCCTTCCATACCCCCCGAATACTGGGTAAACGCGATAAGGGCACCGACGAGGGCACTAAACATAATCACTTTTGTATTATCGGGATCCTTGAACACATTCACACACGAATCCAATGCTCCGATCATTCCTGCAAGGGGATTTCCCCTGGACAGGATGACCCAACCCAGCCAGATTCCGAAAAAGAGGGAAATGAAGACCTGTTTCGTTTTGATGGCCAGAACGATGGCCAATACGGGAGGAAGTACCGATAGCCAGCCGTAAGTATCCATATGTTCTCCAAATATATTCCTGATTATGCTTTAAGCCCGCTTCAGGAAATGTCAAATTACCAAATCCCAATGTCAAATGAAATCCCAATTCCAAATGTCCAATGGGTTTATTTCGAATTTGGACATTGGTCATTAGTTTGGCATTTGGATTTTGACATTGGGCATTGGATTAAAAAATTATTTCTATTTACTACTTAATTACACTGAGGCCCATATATTCCCTCAACACCTCGGGTACAACAATAGTTCCTTCATCCGTCTGATAATTCTCGATGATGGCAATCACAGTTCTCGGCAGGGCCAGTCCGGAACCATTCAGCGTATGCACAAACGCGGCCTTGGATCCCCTATCCTTCCGAAAACGGATGCTCATCCGTCTCGCTTGGAAATCCTCAAAATTAGAACACGAAGACACCTCGAGCCACTTGTCGATGCCCGGTGCATAAGCCTCAAGGTCATAACACTTCGCAGCCGCAAAGGAGAGATCTCCTGTGGCCAGTAAAACGACTCGATAGGGAATTTCTAAAAGTTGCAGGACTTCCTCTGCATTCTGGACGAGTTTTTCTAAATCATCATATGAATTTTCCGGCTCAACAAATTTGACCATTTCCACCTTGTCAAACTGGTGGATCCGCATCAGTCCTCGTGTGTCGGCACCGTAAGAGCCCGCCTCCCGACGGAAACAGGGCGTATATGCCACATAGCAAATGGGGAGTTGATCGCCCGTCAAAATTTCTTCACGATGCAGATTGGTCACGGGAACTTCGGCCGTTGGTATCAAAAACAGATCGTCTTTCTCGACATGGTACATGTCCTCTTCGAGTTTGGGAATTTGTCCTGTTCCGAACATCATTTCCCGCTTTACGATAAAGGGAACAGAAACCTCTGTATATCCGTGCTTTTGAACATGGAGATCAATCATAAAATTAATCAGCGCCCTTTCCAGTCTGGCACCGGCATTTTTAAATGAGACAAAATTCGAACCCGACAGGCGGCTTCCGCGTTCAAAATCCAGGATGCCCAAAGCCGGCCCCATATCCCAATGCGCTTTGGGCTCAAAATCAAATTCCGGCACAGTTCCCCATTCCCTGGCAACCACATTAAAACTGACATCTTCCCCCCTGGGTACCGAGGGATGGGGGATATTGGGAATGTGTATCTGTAATTTCCGGATCTGATCCTCAATAGACCGAATCTCACCATCCATATCTTTTATCTCTTTTGAAACCTGTCTCATGTCTGTAATGGCATTGGCACCATCCTTGCCATCCTTCTTCAGTTTCGCAATCTCTTCTGAGACACGGTTCCGTTCCGCTTTCATCTCATCTGCTTTTCGGATGATCTCCCGTCTATTTTTATCCAATTCCAGTAACCGGTCAAAATCGACCCGTTCCCCTTTGTCCTGAATAGCCTGCCGGACCAAGTCCGGATGCTCACGAATAAATCGAAGATCTAACATGACCTAATACTCCAATATCTTATATTTTAAGTAAATTTTTTTGTCCTGAGAAATTCACAGGCCACAAAGTCACAGAGGCATTTAATTGTCAATTGCCGATTGTCAATTATCAATTGACAATCGATTTTTGAATACACCAAACCAGAGAACTTCGATGTTCCCGACTCAATGCCCCTTGCCGGCGATCATGACATATAACGTATTCAAAATAATTTTCAGATCCATCCTCAGGGACATATTCTCCAGGTAAAAGAGATCGTATTCCAACTTCTGTTTCACATGCTCCAAAGATTGATCGTATTCCCCTTTTACCTGAGCCCAGCCCGTGATGCCCGGACGAACGCGCAGCCTTCGTGTATAAAGCGGAATGGCTTTTCTAAGTTTCTCCACAAAAAAGGGCCGTTCAGGCCGAGGTCCCACCAGGGACATATCTCCATCCAGGACATTGATGAACTGAGGGATTTCGTCGATCCGTAATTTCCTTAACACCCTCCCGACTCTGGTCATACGGGGATCATTACTCGTTGCCCATACCGGTCCGGTCATCTTCTCGGCTCCAGTATCCATGGATCGAAATTTAACCATCTTATAAATTTTTCCATCCTTCCCGACACGTTTCTGGGTGTAGAACACGGTTCCTCTGGAATCAATGACGATCGCCAATGCCACAATGAGCCATATGGGTAAAAATCCCAACAAAATGACCAGAGAGAAGGCGATATCGCCAATCCGCTTGACCACCTGTTCCCAGGGTGGCATGAGTTGAGGAAGAATTTCAATGAGGGGAAAACCATATATCTGATTCGTACGAACCTGACCAATGATGACATCGTAAAGATCCGGAACAATCTTCAAGCCGACCGCTGTGCCATCACACTGACGGATGACCTCCTCTAAATGACGTTCCGACCTACGGGGAAGGGCAATGAGAACCTCCTGGACCTCCTCATTTTTAACGATATGATTGAGATTTGCCAATCGTCCTTTCAAGGGTATATTCTTATATCGCCCTTGCTGAAGTACATCACGGTGAGTAATGAAACCAATAATTTCATATCCCAACGCAGGTGCATCCATAACGATGTCGAACAACTCTTTGGCTTTTTTTCCCCAACCCACAATCAAGGTTCGACGTCTTCCAATCCCTGCTTCCAATAACTTTCGATGAACAGTTCTCAATAAAATCCGTCCCGATCCCACAAGGATAATCATCGCACTCCAGTAGGAAATGATCATTAAACGACTCAAGGTCAAAGGTCTGCTAACATCTCTTTCCAGATCAAAGGTAATAAGAAAAATAAGGAAAACACCTATTGAAACGGTTTTAATGACCGAGATGAATTCATCCGTTCTTGAAGGAGTAAACCAAGTTTTATACAGACCAAAGAAAACAAACAACAAAAACCAAAATATAAAGACAATCATAGACAGAAATATATTTCTACCAATGGAGGCTTCAGAGAAAAATCCCAATGAGAGTCTCAGTCTACTCCAGAGGATAAATGTGAGATTGATCATGAATAGATCAGAGATAAAAAGGGATGATTTTCCAAAAAATTTCGACATCAAATAAAACCAACCAATAACGATTTACATCAGTAAATGATCTTTGGTTATGATTGAACCGTCTATTTGTAATGGGATTTGAAGATCCCCACGATAAAACCCATTCCCCAACTGATATGAATTGAAATGAAAATAACCGGTAAAAGTAAAAAATAAATTGGTTTTGATTTTATTGCACCTATGAAAGAAAATACGAGTATACATGATAAATAGACCAGCCAAATAATCTTAAAAATGTTTAAAAATAATATATTAAAAACACTCAGTAGAAGTAATACCGTTGAAAATAAAATAAAAAGAAAAGGAATTAAATGAATAAACTTTAATGCATCCAGATGTTTTTTAATGACATTCACTCTTAAGATACCGTAACGAAACAATTGTTTGATCAGGCTTTGAATGGTCCTTCGCGGATAATAATGAGTAACAATCTTCGGAGTATAAAATATCTTATATCCTGCTTTTCGAATACGCCAGTTGAGTTCAGCATCTTCAGAGATCAGAAGATCTTCATCAAAGTATCCAATTTCATCAAAGAGTTTTTTATCATAGGCGGCATACACGACCGTATCGACATATTTCTCATGCTTCCAAAACCGGTACGGCGCACTCGGGATACCAAATGGAGAACCCATAGCAAGCCCGATAGCCCGCTGTACTAAAGTATCTCCAATATTGACCTGGGTTCCTCCGGTACAGCGGACGCCCTCAGCATGCATGGCCCTCACATTTTGTAGAATAAAATCTTCCTGAATACATGAATGGGCACCAAGGATGATCACAATACTCCCTCCGGCGATA
>CAZYTI010000107.1:6904-9201 GCA_964650065.1 uncultured bacterium | reverse complement strand
GTTTACATCATCGTCGATGCGATTCGGCAGGCAAAAAAACAGGAATCTCCTTATCATCTGAAGAGTTATAACAAATGGACTATTTACATTTTGGCGATATTGATTCATCAAGGTGTCGATTATGTCGTATCCGCATCGATAAGAGATGTGTTGATCAAACCTTATCGTATACCAACGGCAAGTATGGATCCAACACTCATCACGGGTGATTTGATATTGAATATAAAATTGAGCTCCAGTACTTCAAATCCGAAACGGGGTGATGTGGTCATTTTTCAATATCCTCCGAATGAAGAATTGGTCTATGTTAAGCGGATTATCGGTCTCCCGGGAGACACGCTGTTCATAAAGAATAAGGAGGTCTTCATAAATAGGAGCCAGCTAGATGAACCCTATGTGATCCATATCGACTCGACCATACATCCCATAGGGCATGGACCGCGAGATCATTTTGGTCCGTCTGTGGTCCCTTCAAATAGATACTTTGTGTTGGGAGATAATCGCGATAACAGTCTGGACAGTCGTTATTGGGGAACGGTTGAGCGGAATCAGATCAAAGGAATACCGCGTCTGATTTACCTCTCCCTGGGGAGGCGTTTTCCTTTCATTCGATTTCAACGGATCGGTAAAATGATTAATTAAAGATAAAATAAGTGCAGAAAGGATAGGGTGCAAATATGGGTACAAGAAAACGCAGCTCGAAGAGAGGGACACCCAATCAAGAGAAGAGCTCATCGAGAGCAACCATCGAGTCCCTTTTTATTGCGATTGGGATAGCGCTGGCCATTCGTGCTGGGGTTGTCTATCCCTTTAAAATTCCGACGGGATCGATGGAAGGATCGCTATTGGTGGGTGATCATATTTTGTGTAACAAGTTCGTCTACGGCATTCGAACACCGGACTGGATCGGGATTCCGTATACGAAAATAGGATTCTTTATCCCATTTACCAGGACACCAGGTTTACGGAAACCTCAACAGGGTGATGTGGTGATCTTCAAATATCCCAGAGATGAAACCGAATATTACGTTAAGCGATGTATTGCTGTGAGTGGGGATACGGTACGCATCCATGACAAGAATGTTTTCGTGAATGGTGAGGTCTTTCCCAATCACCCCAATACACAATTCATCGATAACCGAATCCTGCCCAAGGATTTTCAGCAACACGATATCTATCCCCCGGGGGCCGGTAATATCCATAATTACGGTCCGGTTCGTGTCCCTGCAAAGGGAGACATCTTACATTTTAAAGAAACCAACAGGGAGAAGTGGTTTGAGTATTTTCAGATCATGCTTTATGAGGGAAATAATATCACCCTTTCATACGGCGTCGAACAAGTCCAACTCGATGTAGATAATCAAAATCGCTGGCCCGGATTTATCAGGCGATATCCAATTGAAAGTTTCACAGTGAATGGTGAGTCTTTAAATGACTACGTTCATACTGTGAAATACCGTCACTATTTTATGATGGGAGACAACCGGGACAACAGTCTTGACAGTCGGTATTGGGGATTTGTTCCTGAACGGAACGTGGTGGGAGAAGCCTTGCTCACGTATTGGTCTTGGGATAATGAAGTGCCTTTTTACAGATTGTTGAACAAGGTTCGCTGGAATCGACTGTTGAATGTGATAAGATGATGCCTGAAAATATTAACCTGGATAATTCATGAATTTTTGCCACAAAGACACCAAGTCACTAAGAATAAAGAAGTTAGGACAACTTAGTATTTCAAACTCAATGGTAGTAAAGAGGATTGGATGATTAAATAAATAGCTTGAAGCATAGGGGAGGATAAAATGGGAAAAAAATTGGTGAGTAAAATTTCGGTCAGTGTTCTTGTTGTGCTCATTGGAATACTCGCTTATACCGGAATGATGAACACGGTATTCATGAATAAGACTTTTATCAATGTCATTGACAGAAATGCCAACGAATACTTGGATGACAGCATGAAAAAAGCACTGATGACATTCGCTATCGTCAGGGGCCTCAATGCCATCATTTCTGTGGTTCAAGACAGCGATGTTGCCGTGTCACCTGCCGGCGTTGGAATGAGCATCGCGGTCGGTCAGGTTCTCGATCCTGTGAACGATCTCATTGAACGATTTTCTTGGGTCATGCTGGCCAGCTCGACTTCCCTGGGTATTCAAAAGATCCTCATGAATATCGGGATCTGGTTGGGGTTTAAAGTGTTGCTCTGTGTATCGATGCTGACCATTCTTCTGGGTCTATGGTTTCCCCATTTGTTCAAGTCTCGAATACGTTTCCTGGGATATAAATTATTACTGGTT
>CAZYTI010000107.1:0-6894 GCA_964650065.1 uncultured bacterium | reverse complement strand
CCGTAGTCACCCTGGCCACCGGCAGTATTGACACCCTCTTTTTGAAGGCAAAATACGAGGAGGCGGCTCTCACACTGGAGAAAGCGAGTCATGAAATTAAGGAGGATGGATCGCTTCGCCAGGACTTACCGACCGATGAGAATATTATTCAGAAAATTAAAAATTATTTCAAAGGCATCGGCCAGGCCATCCATTTTGAGGAGAAGATACAACAGCTGAAGGACACCATATCGAGTTATACCGAATACATCATCGATCTGATCGTCGTCTTCATCCTGCAAACAATCGTTTTCCCACTGATTGTCCTCTATCTGCTTATTCGATTGTTCAACAAACTATTGGGAATAAATATTATTGAGAAGGTGAAGCCTGTGTTGGCAAAACATTTTAATAAAAGTAAATCCACTCCGGTAGTCAACTAACCTGTATTATTCATAAATTCTGCCACCAAGACTCTAGGACACTAAGATGATCATACTCAAGAAAGTCATGTTTTCATATTATGGCTGTCGTTTGCGAATGGATGCAATAGTCAATAGAGATGCGATACCAAGGAACAAAAGAATCGAAGTCCAGAGAGCCCACCTATTTATGACGCGCGATTCGATCCACATTTCATAGTTCTCCCAGAGGAAAAATTTGCCTTCGATATCCCACGAGACACGGTTCCCTTCTACTGTTTTTGCATTGGTGGCGATGATTAACCCCGGCATAATCACATTATTTTCGAAACCCGTATTCATCAGAGGGCTAAATAAGAATTCATTTTTTTCATTAATCTGCTGACCAATTTTTTCGATGCTGTCTTTAAATTCCCATATGGCTGTGGTTTCAAGGACGTTTTCACAGATTTGAAGCACTTCATCACTCACGAACTCTTCTGTATCCATTTCCCATAAATAATGATACAGGGTGTCTCTTTTTGAACGGATCCATTCAGTCGTCAGATTGGGTATTTTGGCCGATTCGGCATTTTCAAGTAAGACATGGATAAATTCCTCAAAAATATTGTCTTTTGCCCATTCGTCCATCTTATCGTCCAGGTCTAAAGAATCTTCATTGATATAGTAAATCGCCAGTTCTTCTTCAGACATATAATCTGATATTGGAAACCATGGGTATGGATTATAGCTTTCATAGCTTTCCCTGTATGTATAAAATGTGTTAAACCATCGGAACCGTTTTTGGAGTACGACACGAATATTCACTTGCAATGTATCCTCATCAATCGTCCTGAGTTCATCATTCAAATCAGCGACACTTCTAAATTTCTTCTTTGCAGTCTGTATCAATTTGTCGTTTTCAGTTTTAAGATCAATGGACCATGATGGATCTCGAGGAACCGGAAACGACCTGTCAGCTATTTCACTCGAGTCCCCTTCAACAGTCACAATGCGTTCGCAGGAGCCGTTGGGAAAAATTGTGGTTGTGGTCTTGATTTCCCTGCATCCTCCTGCCAGAATTACGGCCAAACCGGCTACGGCTATTATAGATGTGATTTTTGCTTTCATTTTGTTATTCTCCAAGTTGTTTTAACGAATTCGATTCATTATTTCCCTTCTATGTCTAATAAAATGCATCATTTCTTTAGGACCGATTCCCTCTTTCAGAGCGATTCTCAATAGATCAGGATGGTTTTCCAAGAGTTTGGGGACATACTGCAGATCTTTGAATGATTGCAGGAGAGGATTGATTTGAGTTTTCTTTATCGTCGTCCACCTCTGTTCCAGTTCTTTAATGAGGGCTTTGGCACTGGTTAGAGTGGCTTTTTCCTCCAGACTGACTATGATTTGTCCGAGTGACGAAATTCCCGGAACGCTTCCCCGTATGCTCATCTGACTCGATACCTGTGACGACAGTCGATCCTCTAATTTAATCATATTGTATGCAATCATGGTTTCTTGAGTTAAGTAAGATCCTGCCAATAGGATCATTATGATGATAAAACCAATGCGTACCCTGGGCATCACCACCAAGTTCATCAATTTATCCATTGAATAATCAAAGGCTTTCGTTTTGGAGACCCGGCTCTGATCAATCGATTTAAAGATTTGATTTGTAACCGTTTCAGATTCTCGGAGTATTGGTGTGATTTTACGTAACTGTGAAATGATTTGACCGGATTCTTTAATGGAGATCATTTCCTTTCGGCACCTACGGCATTTTTCAATATGGAGATTCAATTTATTTCGATCCCGCACCGAAAGCTCTCCTTCTCTGTATAGATAAAGAAGTTTTTTATATTTCGTGCATTTCATGACAACCTTCTTTTTTAATATGATACTCCACCATGAATTCCTGTTATTTCAAGTTTTTTTCGGATCATCTGACGGGCCAGGCTTAAATTGCTTTTCACAGCGTTCATGGAAATACCCAGGATTTTAGCAACTTCCTTTATGGACAAGTCCTGTAAATCTCGTAATACGAATACCATCCTCTGTTTAGGAGTCAGATCATGTGAAAATATTTCTATGGTTTTAGTCAGTTCTTTATTGTCGATTTCATTTTCCATGTTCAGTTCGTTTGTAATTTTTAATAGGTTTTCATTTTCTAATCCGTATGAAAACACCTTCTTCCTTCTTTTGGCCATCTTGATTCGGTCGTAACATAAATTGGTGACAATCTTGTATAGCCAGGTAGTAAATTGGTATTTTGGATTAAATTTTTGAAGATGGTACCAGACACGAATAAAGCAATCTTGAACGACATCTTTTGCATCCTCTTCATGACAGAGCAACCGAAGAGCCAGGGCATAGGCGTAGGGTTGATACTTTTCAACCAGACGTCTGAATGCTTCTTTATTTCCTTTAATACAGAGGGATATAATTTCATTGGTTGATTCAGTCACTCAGCGTTCCTTTTCTGACCTGGAGTGTTCTTTTGTTATTGCCACAAAGACTCCCCGCCTGCCATCGTCCGACTATCCACCAACTTTCGATTAGCAGGTGCGGCGGGCAGGCAAGACGCGAAGAATAATAAGGTTTATAAATATCCTGGCGCTTTTCGCAGGCTTTCAATTATGATACGACACGAAAGGGAAAATGTCAAATAATCCGTTAGCGGATTCTTCGACATTTAGAATGCGGAATCAGGATGGCATTTTCTCGGCTTTGGTGATGGGCGTTGAATAAAAATACTCGGGAGACAGTACTATTTTATTTTGCCTCCAATTTATCTCTCACCATTTCGGTAATGGTTCGAAAGTCGACTTTCCCGGTGCCCATTTTGGGTAAATCCGGAATGATGACAAATTTGCCGGGAATGGCAATGGGGGGGAGTTTTTCTGACATTTTTCTGATCATCTCTTTCTCATTGACCTTCTCTGTCACAACCGCAATGATTCTTGAGCCTTTCATGGAATCGGGAAGTTCCACGACACAACAGATGACGCCTTCGGGCAGATGTTCTTCCAGGATGTTTTCAGTCTTTACCAGTGAGACCATTTCTCCACCAATTTTTGCGAACCGTCTGAGACGACCTCTATGCCACAAGAATCCGTCATCATCCATCAAGCCCATGTCCCCTGTATCATACCAACCATTCTTTATCCGGAGCGTTGTCTCCTCCAGATCATCAAAATATCCCTTCATAACATTGTCGCCTTTAACCAGGATTTTTCCCTCCTGTCCGGGGGGTAGACTCGCTCCTGTTTGTATATCTACAATACTGATTTGAACACCGGGTAAAGGTTTTCCGATGCTCCCGGGCCGGTTGGCGCCCGGGGTATTGATCGAGATCCCGGGACTCGTTTCAGTGGCCCCGTAGGCCTCGAAGATCTCGATATTGTGCTTGTCCCGATATCCCTTCCGCAGCCATTCGGGAGTTTTATCGGCTCCAGGAATCATCAATCGCAATGTTTCAAAATCACCTGATTTGGATTCCCGTAAATACCCGGCAAAGAAAATGGGTGTCCCGGCAATGATGGTTGCCTTTTCCTCCCTGATGATTGAGGGTATCTTTTTATAATCCAACGGATTGGCATAGGTCACGGCCTTGACACCCACCAATAGGGGCAACCAGAAATTGGCGTTGTACCCGAAGACATGAAAGAGTGGTAGAATTGAGAAGAGAATGTCATCCGTGGTGAAGTCAAAGACCTCTATCAAGGCTTGCATATTGGATCCTAGATTACGATGTGTTAGTTGAACGGCCTTGGGTTCCTTTTCGCTGCCACTGGTGAATAAAATGACCACATTATCGTCTTCATCTACCTGGGGAAGGGAATTGATAATGAATCGGGATGGACACTTTGATTTTAATGCAGTCACGATCTTGTCCCAGGTTGTGATATCTTTCATGATGTCTTCGATAAAAATCATCCCCTTGACGATACGGCAACTGATTTTGTCCAGCAATGCCCGTGATGTAATAATGGTATGAAAACCACATTTCTTTTGCGCATATTCACAATTTTCGGCAGCCCCGGTCGAGTAGTTGATCATGACCGGGACCTTTCCTGCCATGACAACACCCAGGGTCGTGAGAATGGCTCCCGCAGAGGTGGGAATCATGACACCGATAAAACCTTCATCGATAGTGCTGAATTTCTTCCCCAGGATGAGCGAACCGATTAAGGCTTTCCCAAAGGTGACCTCCCGACCCAATGTTCGATCGACAATGGCCAGTCGCTTGCTGTATTTTTTGGCAATTCGGATAAACTCATGATGAAGTATCATGTCTGACTCCTTGGTTCAACTACCTTATTGTAGAAATTAACCACAGAGCACACAGAGAAACCATTAATATTAATTATGTTACACAAAGAATTCACCTCTCCTCTGTGTCCTCTCAAATGATTAAGCGTGTTACTATCTTTTAACTTTGCTATATTGAAAAGTAGCAATAAACCATCGCTTTTATCCATTGCCTTATAATAGGTGAGCAACTGAGCCTTATAAATGCAATGTACTACTTCAAGTGCTTTCAGTTCTAATATCCCTTCAATATTTTCCGGAAAATCAATTCGATGTTTCACCATCGTTCTACATTTGCATTTTAAAAATATCTATTGATTTTTTTTATGAGAATATTCATTTCGAGTACACAGAATCTTTCTCTGTGATCTCTGTGGTTTCATGTCTTTCTTTTTTCATAAAACTTTTGGCACTATATCAAATAAATGGGGATAATCTTCTTCCAACCAGGCAACGATTTCATTAAAAGTCACATTGCTTCGCATTCCATAATCATGACCATATTCGATATGCTTTTCTCCTGTCTTGGTATTTTTACGCATGAGACAATGATGACCCGGAGAGAACTCCACGGGATAACGTTGCTTGCGTTTTGTGAGTTCTAGATCCAGGGTTGCATCGTATTGACACCATTGCTCGTTCAACAGCAGCGTGGCGATTCCGTGATGATACAATGTACGTGTTTTGAGAATTTCGGTGATGTACCGGGGCAGAGTGTAATCCACGATGTTGTAAAAATTGATGCCTGCCGGTATTTCGCAACATCTGGACAATGCACAGAAAAGTATCGCTTTTTGCGTGCAAAATCCTTTTCCGGCCTTGAGGATTTCTGACGCGTAATAGTCCTCCTCCTGGAAAGATGCATTGAATTCATAACGAATCTGATCCCGGATAAAATAGAATATGTCTCGTGCTTTATCCTCAACCTGAACGGATCCTGAAGTGATTTCTTCGGATTTTTTCACAATAGAGGGATGATCGGAGTTGATCAATTTAGAGGGTACCAGATACTCCCGAAGTGAATTATCCGGTGCAGGCTTCATTTTCTACGACCTCTCGAGTTCCTGTAAACATGTTTGCCGATATTTGTTGATTTCCTTGTACCGCTTCTCGTTTTTTACTCTTTTCGTAATCTTGGAACTAAGTTTTTTACTCATGATGGCATCGCAATGGTACAGGGCCGGTTCGTATTTTTTCTGAGCCATGTAGGAACGGACCAATTTAAAATGGAGAACGACCTGATTGTAGCCGTTATTCATTGGAATACTATTGACAGATGTCAAAAGTTCTTTGTAGATATCAATGGCGAAATCGTACTTTGCCAACTGGAAATAGGTGTCGGCAAGTCCCCATAGAAAAAATCGACTGCCTGGAAATTTCTCGATACCCGTATAGAATAGGTTCAGGGCTCCACCGTAGTTTTTTCTATCGTATTCGATCCAACCCAGACTGTTAATCCCTACCCATCGGGAAACTTTGCCGTGGTCTATGGCCTTTCTTACACGGCTGATACCTCTAAATCGTTCATCTCCGATCCATGGCAGCCAGCTTAAATATTTATAGAATCTTGCAGACCAGTAATCATAACTTCCGAGACCGAGGTAGGCGTCCCACATCGTCGAATCAATTTCCAGTGCTTTGGTGAGGTAGCTCAATCCCTTGCGGGCACTCATGAAACCTGAAACGAGTCCTCCCGATTGGGCCTGGTAAAGCCCTTTATAATTGTAACTACTTCCCACATAGTAATAGGTCCAGGGATTTTCATCTCCCTCTCCCAATCGTTTTATACCGATTTGGATCGCTTTCTCGATTTGCTGATAAAAGGTTTCTTCCCAGCGATCTGTTTCGTAGTCCATCATTTTGGATTGGAGAGCATTTGCCTGATAGAAATAGCCAATGGGATGATCGGGTATTTCATTGATTATTTTTTGGAATGTATTATAGGCGGAATCGAACAGACAGTTATAAGTTTGATCGATTCCCCGGTTAACGAGGGAATCCACTTTCAATGAGAAAATGGACTGGGATGCAATTTGTGAAAAACACAAATTGAAAAATAAAACAGGGAAAAGACATTGTTTCATCAATGGGCCATTCATGTTTGGAATTGGAAAGTTTTTCAATATAAACAATCACATACAAAGGTGCAAGAATTAATTGTGCAGGCCTTGAATCCCGTTAGGGTTTGAAACCCTTCGGG